>DATIQH010000113.1:0-3600 GCA_035471155.1 Nitrospiraceae bacterium
CGGACCGATACAATCTGATGCAAACAGAATCTCCTTGCCCATGAGCCGTCCCAGGCGTTTTGCAACCGGCGCCAGACTGTACGTGGGGTCAAATTTTCCGTTCGGTCGGCCGAGGTGCGAACAGAGGATTACCTTGGCGCCGTCGTCGATGGCTCGATTGATGGTCGGCAGGGTCGAGCGAATGCGGGTGTCGTCGGTGATTTGGTGCGAATCATCCAGTGGGACGTTGAAGTCGGCTCGGATGATGACACGCTTGTCTCGCAGCACGACATCGTCGATTGTTTGTTTACGCAGTCTCATTGAGGCTCCGTCAAATCGGTCCTTCAAGGAATGGGAGTCAGCGTGGAATAGAGTCGGGTTGAGGCAGGCAATGCCTCGCGGTACTCAGCGTCCTGTCGTTCTTGCCGCGATCACCTTGATCAAGTCTCGAACCCGGCATGAATACCCCCACTCGTTGTCGTACCAGGCCGTCACCTTGACGAGCCGCTTGTCGATGGCCATGGTGAGCGGGGCATCGAACGTAGCGGAATGGGAGTCGCCCTTTTGGTCGATCGAGACGATCGGGTCTTCAGAATAGAGCAGAATGTCTTTCATCGGGCCGTTCGCCGCTTTTCTGAAGGCGGCATTGACGGAGGCGACGTCACAATCCTTTTCGGTTTCGACGGTCAGATCCACCAGCGAGACATTCGGTGTGGGTACGCGGATGGCCAGGCCGTCGATCTTGCCCTTGAGCTGTGGCAGCACCAAATGCAGCGCCTTTGCCGCGCCGGTGCTGGTCGGGATCATCGACATGCCTGCTGCTCGCCCACGCCGCAAGTCTTTGTGTGGCAGATCAAGCAACTGCTGGTCGTTGGTGTAGGAATGGATCGTGGTCATGAGGCCGTGCTTGATGCCGAAATTATCCAACAGAACTTTTGCCACGGGAGCCAGACAATTGGTCGTGCAGGAGGCGTTGGAGATGATGTGGTGCATTTTCGGATCGTAGGCCGCGTCGTTGACACCCAGTACGATTGTGACATCCGGGTCCTTCGCCGGCGCGGAAATAATGACGTGCTTGGCTCCGGCAGAGATGTGCTTCCCCGCGCCTTCACGATCGGTAAAGCGACCGGTCGATTCGATGACGACGTCGACCTCCAGTTCCTTCCAGGGAAGCTCTTTCGGGTCCTTTATCGCGAGCACCTTAATGGGCTTGCCGTCGATGAAGATCTGGTCGCCTTTGGCCTCGACGGTCCCCTGTAACGTCCCGTGTACCGAGTCGTACTTCAAGAGATAGGCGAGCGTCTTCGCATCTGTGAGGTCGTTCACTGCGACAATGTGGAGGTCGGGGTCACCGAGTGATGCCCGCAGGACGTTCCGACCAATCCGTCCAAATCCATTAATGCCGATCCGAATAGCCATGACGAATAGTTCCTCAAGAAAAATTGGCCGATTGAATTCACCGGCTAGAATGAGGCCGATAGTATCGACGCTCCTGGGCCATGTCAAGTCATACCAAAGCGGTAACCCTGCGCCGGATCACAGGAGTTTCCCCGATTGTCCGAACCGGATGTCGATAGAATTAGTCCGAAGTCCATAGACCTCTGCCTTGCGTCTCTGTCGTTCAGTTCGTTAGAGTTCGTCGGTTCTAGGAGCCTGTCCGATATTGACCGTTCTACTGCGGCGAATGATGGCCAGGCATCTACGTTGTTCTCGGCCTCGAAAAATCCTCACCGTATTCCAGCGAGTACGCGTCCGGTTTTTCGTGGCCTGCGGCCGCGCATCTGCCTGGGCCTCCTTCGCCTCATCGCCAAGGTAATGTCAGACAGGCTCCTAACGTGAGATGTTCTTCTTTGAGGTATTGGTGAATCTCTTCAAACAGACCACACAGGTATTGGAGTGGCCCAGACTGCTCGATACCCTTGCCAGGCATGCCCGATCGACGATGGGGGCGGCACGCTGTCGTGCCCTCGAATTGGCGAACGACCTGCATGGTGCGCGACGGCGCCAACAGGAAACGACGGAGATGGGGCAGCTCCAAGCATCCGGTGAAGCCCTGCCAACCTTGGCATTCCCGGATATTCGCGATCCGCTCTCCCGGGCGATGAAAGGGGCGGTGTTAGAAGTTCACGAACTCCGGGATTGCGCGATGGTGTTGGAGTTGATGGAGGAGAGCAGCCGCTTTATGGGGCGACATCAGAACGACGCTCCTACGCTGGTATCCGCCACGCTGCCCCTGCAATCAATCGGGGAACTGCGGTCCGTGAAAACCGCGCTGCATGCAGCGATCCACCCAGACGGCTCGATCAAGGAGTCGGCGACGCCGGAATTGCGGCGATTGACCCATCAGGCACAGGGGCTCAAACAGCAGATGCGCGATCAAGTAAATCATATGCTGCACTCGCGTCGCTACGAGGACATCCTGCAAGAGCAGTATTTCGCTGAGCGAGAAGGTCGCTATGTCATCCCGGTGAAGGCCGACATGCGTGGAAAAGTTCCAGGGATCGTCCATGACGTGTCGGCCAGCGGAGCGACGGTGTTTATCGAGCCGCGTGAACTTGTTGAGTTGAACAACTCGATCAAAGTGGCGGACCTTGAAATCGAGCGGGAAGTGCGCCGCATTCTCCGTGAGTTGTCTGCACTCGTTGCGACGCAATCCGGGGGCATTCTGGCGGGGATCGATGCCTTGGCCGTCCTGGATGATATTTCGGCGCGGGCATCGTTCGGTCGCCAACTGAAAGCACATCCAGTCGGGCTCAACGATGAGGGGCGCGTGAAACTCTTGCAGGCCAGACATCCTCTGCTCGTGCTGTCGAAAGAACAGGTGGTTGCCAACGATCTTTTCTTGGATGAATCGATTCACGTGCTCGTCATCTCCGGCCCCAATACGGGCGGGAAGACCGTGACCCTCAAGATTGTCGGGCTTTTTGCCCTGATGGTTCGGGCCGGATTACATCTGCCCTGTGCCGCAGAATCCGAGATGGCGATCTTTCCCGATGTCTATGCCGATATCGGCGATGCCCAGGACTTAGCTCGCGATCTGTCCAGTTTTTCTGCGCACATGATCCAGATGATTCAGCTGCTCGATGAAACGGACCGTCAGCGCAGAAACGACTCACATGGCACTCCGCGGCAATGGTTGGTTCTTCTCGATGAACCGGTCACCTCGACCGATCCGACAGAAGGAGCGGCCTTGGCCGAAGCCTTGCTCTGCCGGTTGGCCGCGCTGGGAATGAAAGTCGTCGTGACCACGCACTACGGGCCGCTGAAGGCCTTGGCCCACACAATGCCGGGCTTCGCAAACGCCGCGGTCGAATTTGACGTGGCCACGCTCTCGCCGACCTATCGGCTTTTCATGGGGGTGCCCGGTGGGTCCTCTGCCCTTGAGATTGCCGGTCGGTTAGGGATGGATCGAGCGTTGCTCGATGAGGCGAGACGGAAGCTCCATAAAGACGAGCGAGCCATGGAAACAATGCTTCAAGACCTGCAAGCCACGCAACGGCAGCTGGCTGATGATCTGGCTCGGGCTGTCGAAGCCAGACGTGAAGCGGAGCAGGCCGAACAGCGCGCGAAGGCGCAGCTGGCTCACCTGGAAGACACGGAATGGGAAGTGCAGAAGAGCCT
>DATIQH010000114.1:0-5150 GCA_035471155.1 Nitrospiraceae bacterium
ACCCTCCTCAGTGCCGCGAATAGATTGGTCCAGGCGATCGCCTCATTATTCATAGGACTGCGTTTCTTTGTTTTCATCGCCGCATTCTCTTGCCTCGACGTAATATGGCGTCCCTGTATCATCACCTAAACGGCGTTGAAGCGTCTTTCAAAGTTGTCAATGTCATGTGGGCGGTGTTTGCTCCATCCGCGATCCAAATCTGACCTTCCTGAATGGTGCATTCCAAGCGCATGCTGGGCTGCGCGAGAGCGGCCAATGCCTGGCTCCCGTCCATGGGCAAATTCATCACGGCCAAATTATTGAATCGAGCGAGCGTAGCCAGGTTTTTCTCCCACCACTGGTCAGCGCCACGACCACCATAGGTATAGATGCAAACCTGTTTTGCGCGACCGCAGGCCTGGCGAACGTTCTTCTCATCCGGCTGACCCACCTCGACCCAAAGGTGAATGGCGCCAGTCAGATCCTTATGCCACAGAGCAGGCTCCTCTTCGGCGTCTACCCCACGGCCGAACAACAAGGCCTCATCGGCGTGCAACGCAAAAACCAGTAATCGCACCATCATACGCTCATCGGTTTCCGACGGATGACGCGCCAGGGTGAGGACATGGTCCCCATAGTATTGGCGGTCCATGTCCGCGATCTGGATTGCAGCTTTGAAGATGGTTGCATTCGAGGCCATGCTTGTGACTCCTGAAGGTCAAAAACTTTCCGAGGGATGACGCGGGTCGCGTTCGCTCACATGTCTTTGTATGCGATGTACCAGCCTTCGACCCGTTCCCGTGCCCAGGGGGTTCTGCGGAGAAAGGTAAGGCTGGATTTCACGCTGGGATCGTGAAGGAAACAACGAATCGGGACCCGGCGTCCCATCTCTGCCCATCCATACCTCTCGACCAGCTCTTTGATAATGGTTTCCAGCGTGATTCCGTGCAGGGGATCGCGGGGATGGGCAAAACTCATGAGCGTATGGTCAATGGCATATGGGTAATGACCAACAAACCTTTTTAACCTGACAGACCAGGGAAGCTATGTGTTCCGCTTGAGCAATTTCGCAAGATGAGCAAAGGGTTTGAAGGTCGAAGGTCGATCTTGCTCTCGGCCTAGTGGCGCCGTATCAGACGGATCAGCCACCTGACTCCGCTGGTGCTCATTGTCATGACAGTAGAGACAGAGCAATTCCCAGTTGCTTCCGTCAGGCGGATTGTTGTCGTGGTTATGGTCCTTGTGATGGACCGTGAGCTGGCTGAGTTTCTTGCCGTCAAACTCTCGCCCGCAGTGCGCGCAGATCCATGGAAACATCTTGAGCGCTTGCTCTCGATAGGCCTGTTGCAGCTGTGCCTGGGTGCGCCGCGCCATGGGGGTCTCGGAATGAAAAGCGACTCGGTACGGGTCGTTACAGAACAAGTCTTAGAGGTTTGCTAGATGAGCTGTGTGCAGGGCCAACAAAAAATCCGGACGGCTGGTTTGACCCAGCCTGAACGCTGGGCCTCTGCACACCAGGCTTTGACTGCGTCGGCGACCTTATCGCGTTGAGTTGATTCGAGCGAGACCAGAATCACACTGTTCCCGCCTGCATAGAACGAAATCCCTTCCGTCGATCCCGACTGCCCCGTCCCGACCGCATGGGGGATTTCGGTGTAGGCCGTGACCTCGCACGTTCGCAATATCTCATATACGCGTTCTCTCAGTGACGTGCGAAACGCAATCATCAACATATCCATGGGTGTCCTCACATGAAATGCCACGGCACTATAGCAGATTTCTGGTCTGACTTGGTGGATGCGCAGGGAGAAAAGATTGTCGGCTCTCGGTTTTTTCAGGTAGCGGGGAAGGAAGAAAAGCCTGAAGATTCACGAGATCAGGGAGATTTACGCAGGTTAGCCGGTTGATCTAGCGTGGTAGTATCCTGTCAATGAGTTGTGGCCTGGCGGCTCAGCCAGGTGCCTTAGCGGCTTTCGAAGCGGTAATATGAAGTGTTGTCATTTTCTAGAAAGATGTAAGATAATATACAAATAGTGGACGATGAACTTCCAGCACAGTGCTCCGCCGCCAATCCAGGCCGGTTGATAATTGGGGCGAGAGGAGGATGTTATGGGGCCTGTGTCTGAGCAACGCAAGCACCGACGTCACCACGTCAACTTCCAAGGGATCTACTCATCTGGTTCAGTGCAGGTTAGGGAAGCTATCGTGCTGGACCTCTCCATGGAAGGGTGTCGAGTGGCGAGCATGATCCCCATGCCTCCAGACACCGCGATTCAGCTTCAAATTCGGCCTAATCAAGTCGCGCCCATTTATGCCCCCAGTGCGATCGTGCGTTGGGCGAGTGGCTACGCATTCGGCGTGCAGTTCAGAGAGTTGCCCGAACACGAATCGAAAGCATTGACTCGATTGCTGTGGTCGTTACCTGGTTCAGGGCAGGGCAGTTCATCGACTCAGCCAAACAAGACTTGATGCCCTGTCGCCGGCTATCGAGGCGCGTAGATAGTCGACAGAGTCTAGACCGTTCATCTCCGTGCCAGGCGACGAGAATTGAGTCCGGGCGCGGTGATTTCCTGCACGGCATTCGCCCCTCAATCTGAGCTAGCCCATCGCTGCCCAGATTTTCTGTGCATTCTCGCCTGTAAATGTCATGTCGTCCTGAGAAGTCGCGCTGCGCTCGAAATAGAGACGCAGTAGTCCTCCTCCAAAGTGCGCTTCTCGGACTAGATCGAGATTGATCGCAACATCACCTGTGCGTTCTTCATCCTTTACTTTGACGAACCGCATCACGCGTACCTCCTTGTATAGAAACGACGAGTGCCGCCTCACATGAAACCCATGAGCACCGGTTCTGTCAAGTAAAAGAAAGGGCATAAATATCGTAGGCTCAGTATCGAGACCGCGATATTCATGCCCAGGAGGGATTGCGTCTGAGTCTATCTAACCCACCCGGCGCACAGGGCGACAAGAAGTGTGTCAATTGTGTATCAGGCCGGTTCGTACAGGCGTGGGACACGGGAGCCTATCCCACAGAGGACTTCGTAAGGGATGGTGTCGATCCAGCCGGCCACTTCATCAGCCCAAATTGATTCTCCTCCCTGCTGTCCGATCAGCGTGACGGTCTCACCGACTTGTACTGGGGCAAGGTCGGTGACATCCACCATGATCATGTCCATGCAGACCAACCCGATGATCGGCGCGCGGCGACCCTGAATCAAGACAGATCCGCGATGGGAAAGCTTTCGGCTATAGCCGTCGGCGTAGCCGATCGGCAGCACGGCGATGCGTGTCGGTCTTGTCGCGACAAATGTGCCGTTGTAGCTGACGGTTCCCCCGCGTGGAATGGTCCGTAGTTGGGCGATCGTGGTTCGGAGTGAGAGGATAGGCTTGAGATCAGGAGCGGGGACTGTGTCCGGCAAGGTGTGGTAGCCGTAGAGCATGATGCCGGGGCGCACGAGTGAAAAATGCGACCTGACAAATCTGATGATGGCGGCACTGTTGGCCGTGTGCACCAAGGGGAGGGTGAGGCCGCGTTGTCGGATCTGTTCCAGCACTGCAGCAAATGTATCGAGCTGTCGTTCCGTGAAGGCACTGTCTTTTCCATCAGCGTCGGCAAGATGGGTCATCAAGCCTTCGATCCGGAGGGGACTTTGCAAGAGAGGATTGTCGATGAGTGAGTGCAACTCTTCAGGGGAAAACCCAAGTCTCCCCATCCCGGTTTCGACCTTGAGATGAATTGGGTAGGGGGCCTGATATGAATGCGCAGCCTTGGCCAAAGCAGGAAGGATGCGGCCATCGCTGATGACCGGGGTCAGTTGGTGGGCGACGAGGTCTGATATCTGTTCCTCGAAGAGCGCGCCAAGAACGACGACGGAGGCTGAAAGCCCGGCTTGGCGAAGCGCGATACCTTCGTCGAGCGAGGCTACGGCAAACCGTCCGATGCCTTGGCAAGCCAGCGCCTGAGCGATCTCCGCTGCTCCATGTCCATACGCATTGGCCTTCACGATCGCCATGACCTCACAGCCAGGAGACAGGTATCGCGTGATGCAAGAGAGATTATGGGCAAGCGCCGCGAGGTTGATGGTGGCGTAGGTGGGTAGCAAGGTCGAAATCGAGGTCACACTTCCATGATCTCTTGTTCTTTTTTCTTCACGACGTCGTCGATTTTCTGAATGTACTGGTCGGTGAGTTTCTGGGTGTCGCCCTCGGACTTTCGCAGCTCGTCTTCGGTTAATTTGGCATCCTTTTGCAATTTCTTCAACTCTTCGTTGGCATCTCGACGAAACCCCCGGATCACGACTTTCGTGTCTTCGCCGTGCTTTTTGCAGATCTTGCTGAGTTCCTTGCGCCGTTCTTCGGTGAGTGGTGGAAGGGGAACACGAATGATCTTTCCATCGTTCGACGGGGTGATGCCGAGGCCCGATCCCGCCAGGGATTTTTCGATTTCCTTGATCAGAGCCGGTTCCCAAGGCTGAATCGTGATGAGGCGGGCCTCGGGGGTCGAAATATTGGCCACCTGCTTCAGCGGGGTCATGGTGCCGTAGTAATCCACTCGAACGCCGTCGAAGAGGGCGACTGATGCCCGTCCGGTCCGTAAGCCGGCCAAGTCGCGCTTGAGATGCTCCAGCGCGGACTCCATTTTTTCCATGATTTTTTGGCGGATAGCGGCAGGATTGGACATGAGAGGCTCCCCAGAAAGTTAGCGGCGATCGGGGGTGACAACGGTTCCGATCGCTTCGCCTGTGGCGACGCGTTTGAAGTTGCCTTGTTCCTTCAGGTTGAACACGATGAGCGGAAGGTTGTTATCCATGCAGAGGCTGATGGCCGTGGCATCCATCACTTTTAAATCCTGGTTCAAGATCGAGAGAAAGGAGATCGTCTGATATTTTTTGGCGGAGGGATTTTTCACAGGATCGGCGTCGTAGATGCCGTCGACCTTGGTCCCCTTCATGATGACCTGGGCTCCGATCTCCATCGCCCGGAGAGCCGCTGCGGTATCGGTCGAGAAGTAGGGATTCCCTGTGCCGCCGGCAAAGATGACCACGCGTTTTTTCTCAAGATGGCGAATGGCTCGTCGCCGGATATAACCCTCGGCCAATTGGCGCATTTCGATTGCGGACTGGACTCGCGTCATAATGCCGGTGCGTTCGAGCGCATTTTGCAGGGCCAAGGCA
>DATIQH010000115.1:0-6243 GCA_035471155.1 Nitrospiraceae bacterium
GCCAGGAACAAGACGAGAGGGGCCGTCTTGTGACTCGGCAGTGACCAGATCTACAGCCCAGGCGCAATGTCGGGCGGGTTCTCTTTGATGAAATAGAACTGCTAGGTACAACACCGCTCGCCCAGGGGCTCATCCTCATTAATTCTCCCAAGCTGAGCAATTCTGACCACATCGCTGCCGGTCTTCTCGCGCATACTCAGGAGCGCGAGTGAATGATGGATGATGTGGCCACATCGATACGAACAGTGAGAGAGGGCCATTCACATATGATCAGGAAGCAAACACCATGTCTGCGAATCAACTCAATGGGAAATGGCTACAGTTCAAGGGCAAGATGAAACAGCAGTGGGACACATTCATGGGAAATCATTTGCAGGAAGACGAACAGAGCTACGACAAGATTATCGGCATGCTTCAGGAACGGTACGGTCGTAACTGTGCCGCCTTGGTCCGGGAGCGATATGACGGGAACAAGGACGAACTCATGCAATGGGCGGGTCAGTGGTTGCAGCGGTCTCTGCCGGAAGCAAAGAAGGGAAAGACGCGCGGAGAGGAAGTCATCAAGAAGATATGGCGTACCGAGTATGGTCATAATTCACTTAAGGAGAAGATCATGAAGACACACTATTTAATCACGCTCTGCACCGCTCTGGTTGTCGGGGCGGTACTCATCGCAGTGCCGGCCACAGCCGTTGACATATCCAAGGAAAAGACACTGGTGAACGATTCGTGGCTGACGGCGAAAACCAAGATCGCCCTCGCTGCCGATTCCCGGGTCAAGGGGAGACAGATCGAGGTCGAGACCACAGAGGGCCAGGTGGTACTTCGCGGGAAGGTCAATTCCGACGAGGCGAAGCGTGCGGCGGAGGGGATCACCGCAGGGCTCGATGGCGTCAAGACGGTGAAAAACGACCTTCAGGTCATTGCCCCGTCTACACGCGAGGCGGAGGAGGAAAAGGATGAGGCCATTACGGCACGTGTCAAAGAGCACATCGCGAAGGATTCGACTCAGATGAAGGACTCGCGTCTCAAGGATGCCGATATCAATGTTCATACCAATGCAGGGGTCGTCTCGCTGACCGGTGAGGTTCCAGATATTGCGACCAGTGCCCAAGCGTCCTGGACGACCCGGCAAGTCCCCGGCGTGAATTCCGTGAAGAATGATCTCACCGTGAAGGAGAAGACCTAAGACATCTGGAAAAACACGACCATGCCTCTGAACCAACCCTGTATCTCATGGCGCCCCGTTGCCCCTGCCCTTTGCCTGGCTCTTGTGCAGGCAGGCAGATCGATCCACATCTCACAGACGACACCCGGGTCACCGGGTGCGATGGCAAGGGGGATTATGAAGACACACTATCTCATCACACTCTGTGCCGCTCTGGCCATCGGAGCCACACTCATCGCAGCACCGGTGACCGTTTCGGCCAAGGCCACAGAGGAGACACCGAACGCACAAGAATTACAACAGAAGGGAACGAGCTATGCTCCCGTTGATCTCAAGGAGGACATTGCCATCGTCATCGCTCGCATGAACGCCGCAAAGCCTGCGGTCATGAAGCGCCAGATGGATTTGCTCAAGGAGCGGTACGACCTCGCCAACCGCCCGGCTAAACATGTCACGATGTCCCGCGGTAAGCCTGTCCAGGAAGGGATACGAGTCACACTTCCGCAGGGGATGACCTGGGAAAAACTTCAGGCCATGAGCCCCGAAGAGATCCGGGAGAAGGATTCGTTCCCAGCTGGATTCTTTCCGCTTCCGCATCCCAACCATCCTGAAGGCGGGATGGTGTTCCCCACGTTCCAGATCGAGGAAATTCAGAAACAGGAGGGCCGTGATCTCATGCGCTTCGACCTGGAGTTCGATCTGCCTTCCCATTTCTTACCGGAGTTTCCGCCTCCCCTCTACCTGACGACACGTCCTGACCTCGGTGACGTGTCCCATGGCAAACTCGTGACCCTCGACAACTATTATGAATTGTTCAATGGGATTCTGAATCCGAAGCAGCTCGAGGGCCTGCGGTTGCTCGTCACGACGTTCCCGCAGCAGCAATTCAACCAGACGGAAGACCGTCGCACCGTGCGTCCAAGCCGTGGCGTCACCTGTTTCGACTGTCATGCGAACGGCCACACGAACGCCAGTACCCACTTGGCCGGAGATGTCCGCCCGCAGGAGCTCCGTCATCGCATTGATACCCCCACGCTGCGCGGCTTGAACATTCAGAGGCTGTTTGGCTCGCAACGAGCGCTCAAGAATGTGGAGGACTTCACGGAGTTTGAGCAACGTGGCGCTTACTTCGACGGCGATCATGTGATCGGAACAAAAAAGGGAGCCAACATTCTCGACCGGGGAAGCCAGGTGCATTTCATGGCAGAGTTCCAGGAACTCCTGGACTTTCCCCCAGTCCCCAAGCTGGGCATTGACGGCAAGGTGAATCCCAAAAAGGCCACGGCGGCTGAAAGGCGCGGGCAAGACCTGTTCTTCGGCAAAGCGACCTGCGCGGGGTGCCATCAGCCGCCGTATTACACGGACAATTCCATGCACAATCTGAAAGTCGAACGCTTTTACACGCCGCGGATGATCAATGGACGCATGGCGAGCGCGGATGGCCCCATCAAGACGTTTCCTTTGCGAGGGATCAAGGACTCGCCTCCCTACCTGCACGATGGGAGGCTGCTGACGCTCGAGGATACCGTGGAGTTCTTCAACCTCGTCTTAGGGGCCCAGTTGACGACGGAAGAGAAACAGGACCTCGTGGCCTTTCTACGGGTGCTCTAACTGTCATGAGGGAGAAGTCGTTTGCACTTACTGGCTACAGCGGAAAGCACAGAAGAAAATGGCGGGAGACCTTCGAACAATCAAACAGACACAGGAGATGTCACATGAAACTGAGAGAGTCCTACAACGTCAGGCCATTCGACCTACACGGGCTGGTGGGCATCTCGGACCGCACGTTCGAGATGCATCTCAAGCTCTATGAAGGATATGTGCAGGCCACGAACCAGCTCACGGCTCAGATTTGCGAGATGCTCAAAGATGGACGGATTGATCATGAAGAAATGCCGGCCTATTCGGAGCTGACACGCCGTTTAGGGTTTGAATACAACGGGATGGTCTTGCACGAATATTACTTTGAGAATCTACAGAGTGGCGGAGTCACGAAGCCCGATCGAGGCTCGGCGTTTGTGAAAGCGGCCGAAGACAGTTTCGGCACCTATGAGATGTGGAAATTGGATTTTTCCAGCGTGGGAAAGATGCGAGGCGTGGGCTGGGCCATCTGTTACGTGAATCCACATAGTGGCCGACTCTCCAATCACTGGATCAGTCTTCATGAGCATGGGCATGTGGCGGGGTTCATTCCCCTCCTCGTCATGGATGTGTGGGAACACGCGTATCTGCTCGATTACAAACCTGCAGAAAGGGCGTCCTATATTGAGGCGTTTTTCGCCAACATCGCGTGGAAAGCCGTGGAGAAACGGCTCCAGCTCGGCGTGTCGGCTTTGGTGAAAGCAGCCTGAGGACGAGAGGAACGCCTGGGCGACTCGTGATCAACACAATAGAACTGGGGCACTCCCCGACTGGAGGACATCGTGAAAGCAGCTACATCGATATCAGTGCCGTCGAAAACAACAGCGCCTCGCACGCCTCGACAGGAAGGCATCATCAAAGAAGCCATCGGTCTGACCGATGTGAAGACGCTCAGGGCCAGAGCACGACAAGGGGTTGAGGATGGCGCCATGACCGCGGGATACAAGGCCAAAGCGGAGACGGTCATCACGCTGCTCAATGAAGCCCTCGCCACAGAAATCGTGTGCGTCCTTCGCTACAAGCGCCATTACTTCATGGCCACTGGGATCAGTTCCCTCAGCGTGAAGGGCGAGTTTCTCCAGCATGCCGTTGAGGAGCAAGTCCATGCGGATCAATTGGCCGATCGCATTGTCCAACTGGGAGGGGAACCGAATCTGTCTCCGGAAGGGCTGCTGAGCCGGAGCCACTCGGAGTATGTCGAGGGTGCGTCTTTAGTGGAGATGATCACAGAAGACTTGATTGCCGAACGGATTGCGATCGACAGCTATCGTGAAATGATCACCTATGTCGGCACGGATGATCCCACGACGCGGAAAGTCTTGGAGGGGATTCTGGCGCAAGAAGAAGAGCATGCAGAGGACCTCGCCAGTCTCCTGAAGGAACTGGGTCCAGAATCGGAGTCTCATCGCTCGGGGCGTTAATCGAGCGGGAAAGAAGGTCATGCCATGGGAAAAGCATTCATCCTCTGGTTGCTGGGAGTTCCGTTCACATTGCTCGCCGTGCTCTGGTTCTTCGGTGTGTTCCGATAAAATGAGGCTGCAGGGCTGCTGGTCTCACAGGAGCTTGGTAGAGGAAAAGGAGTCTTATGATTGTGGAGATTGCCCTGTGTGTAGGGGCAGGAGCGTTGGTGGTGCTGGTCGGCTTGCTGGTTCCTCTGTTGATACAACTCAGGAAACCGATAGCGGAATCGGAATACCTATTGATTCGCATGAACGCCGAGCTGCCGTTGTTCCTCAAAGAGATGCGGGCGTCGACGGAAACTCTGAACGCGCTCGTCGACCATGCGCGGGGGGGAGTCGAGCATGCGGCAGTGCTGCTGCATGCAGCGGGGACACTGGGCGACACCGTGCAACGGGTCCATGAGACGGTGCAGGGTAGGAGTCGCTCGTTCCTGGTCAACCTGGCCAGCATAGTGGCGGGGTTCAGGGCCACGACGGGCGTCGTCAAAACACACATTCATCGAGAAGGAGGGACGAACAATGGGAAGTGACAAAGGGTGTTCACTAGGGGCGGTGGGATTGGCATTTTTGACCGGAGGGTTGGCAGGCGCCGCGGTGGCGCTGTTGCTCGCGCCGAAGTCAGGTCATGAATCACGGGAGCAGTTGCGCGGGTATGCGCGGCGAGCCGAAGAACAGGTCCATGACATGGCCGAGAAGGCCAGCGGTCTCATGGACCAGGCCGTAGACAAGGGACACGAGTTCGTCCAGGAGAAAAAGATGGTGTTGGCCGAGGCGGTCGAAGCCGGACGCACCGCCATGCATCGGGAGCGTGAGCGGCTGTCCGGCGAGAAGACGGCCTGACAACGGAGTGCAGAACGACAGATTATAGGTGGCTGTGCGACTGCATGTGAAGGACATGATCATGGAAACCATAGCGATTCTCGGCATTACGCTCATCATTACACTCACACTCGGCGTCGTAACGTTGGCCTACAAGGCCCCTATACGACCCGCGAAAAGATGATCGACCGCGGCCTTCTCCAAGCCCCTGCCAAGGCATTGTGGTGGAATACGGGTTGTTTTCACCATGGATGTGCCGCTATAGGATTGGTTCGGGGACACGTGTGAGAACTGGATGGGAGAAACCATGCAGCCCGTAACGTTCATCGCAAGTGTTCTGATGAGTCTGGCTCTGGTGATCGGTTGTGCAGATAGTGCTGAGCAACGGCTGAGGCAGATGCAGAATGAGTTGGAGCGGGTGCTTCACACAGCATTGCGTGATGGCGACGTCAGGATAGAACGAACCAACGACCATCTCACCGTCGTGATTGCTGAACGACTGCTCTTCGATGTCGGGAGTTATGAAATCAAGCCTGATGCTATCGACGTATTGAGGCAGATGGGAGTGCTCTTTAGGACAACTTCACTCAAGGAAATCCGAGTGGTTGGGCACGCCGACAAGGCCTCGGCCTCTGATGCCTCCAACCAGTATTTCGAGAGGTTGGCCTTATCCAAAGCCCGTGCGACTCAAACAGTAGGTGTGCTGAAGGGGGACGGAGCAGATTCGCAGAGCTTTATCATTGAATGGTATGGAGACATCCGACCGATCGCGACCAATGAGACTGAAGAAGGGCGGCAAATGAATCGACGCGTCGAAATTGTTTTATTCGCAGGAATTTGACCCGATACACTCATGAGCACACTGCCGCAGTCACGAGACAACCACTATGTTAGATCTGGACATGACCTCCATTCTCTTTTTGTTGTTGGGCGCTGTCGCCGCCAGCGCTGTGAGCTATTATATATTGCGGGTCGCACGTGAGTGGTTGAATCGGGATCGTGTCACTAGCGGTGGCCGCCTGCCGCGGCCCTACCCCTAGGACACGCCGAGGAGGTCGACGACGAAGACGAGGGTCTCGTCGGGATTGATCACCCCGCCCGCACCACGCTTGCCGTAGGCCTTGCCCGGCGGGATCACCAGCCGCCGGCGTCCGC
>DATIQH010000116.1:0-2545 GCA_035471155.1 Nitrospiraceae bacterium
ATAATATGTGATTTTTATTAGCATTGTTCACATCATTTTGGGAGGATGTGAACATGAATATACACAAAAGAAAAATTTAACTCCACTTGCTCGTGAAGAGAATGAAGGATCGTGCTGTCCCAGTTCAAGCCGCGTCAGGAACGCGCGCGACAGACCGGCGGTCACGGCAAGCTGTTCCTGCGTCAGACTGCGGCGGGTTCGCAGTTGCTGGAGCTGTTTGCCGAACCGCTGAATCGCGCGCACGAGGCACCTCCATCCTGCTCATGGCTGCTTCTTCAAATTGATATACAGCGTCCTCATGTCAGCTCCGCCGACAGAATTATGCGCCTTTCCGACAAGAGACAGTTTCCCTCCGCCAAATGTCCAGAACTCCTTACAGCCCATCTTGCCGAACTCCACAGGATAGACCAGTGACCCTCTGACAGGCACTCTACCCGCCTCATCCGGAGTGGGCTTCGTTTCCTGTGTTTCCAGGGCAAACTTCTTGTTCTCGGTCTGGCCGCCTTGCTGGCACGTATACTGGACGTTTCCGCTCAAGGTGACATCTTTCACGCCGCTATCGAGATCTTCCACAGCCAGCGTCACGACGTAGAGATCGCTGGCCGCCACGTCGATAGACTGGCCATCTTTAACAATCTCTCCCCTCGCCTGCGTCTGCATGTTGTATGTCTGCCAGGCCATGGTCGGAAGCGAAGCATCAGAACCGGGAATCGAAACCCGGGGCACTGGCTGAGGGCAGCCAACTAAAGAAAGACCTGACACGACAATCAATCCAAGAAGTCCGAGCCGGGCCGGATTCGAATAATAGACCCTATCGTTCATCGTCACACCCTCCATGATGTTCGCAGCAACGCCCTATCCGCAATACGTACTGTGCAGCGCCGGCGATTCGCCGCAAGGCTAGGCCGTCTGCGGAGAACTGTCAAGGATCATGGCATGGCGGGCATGGATAGATTGATGCAGTTATCTGTCCAAAACCGAAATGGAGTAGTACAATTCTCGCAATCGAGTGGTCACAAGGTTGCGGGCCGCTGCGATAGAGCAAAAAGGAGTCAGTATGGCAGGATTCGTCATGCGGAAGAGTCAACGGATCAAGACATTCACGACGGCTCGGTACCGTGGGGACATGATTGCCGGAGAAGGAATTATCAAAGATATTTCGCTGGGCGGGACTCACATTACCGGGAATAAACCTGTTTCGATCGGGATGGCGCTCACCCTGCAAATTTTTGTGCCGGGAGAATCGGACTTGTTATCGATCGATCACGCTACCGTGAAATGGGTCAAGAGAGCTGAGTTCGGAGTGGATTTCAACAATCCCAAACTTGACGTCAGTGAACGAATCACACGGATCATCTCCACACTGGTCAAGACACAGCGTAGCTCAGCCTGGTGAATGGCAGGATCTCTATCTTCGGTCTGGTGTTCTCCACTCTCCTCGCCTGCGACGGGTCGATGCAAACTGTGTCGATCGATGCGGAAGACTTCCGATTTACGCCTGACCTTGTGCAGGTGCGAGCGTCTGCTCCGCTCACGCTCACCGTATACAACGCCGGCCGCGAAGTGCACGAGTTCGACAGCCCCATCCTCATGTACGCCGCCAAGACCTCGCTGCCGAAGGACACGTCTAAATCAGCCGGCACACCCGGCATTGAGATTCGACCCGGGCAGTCCCTGCAAGTCGTCATGGCTCCTCCAGCGGGAACCTATCTCTATATCTGCCGGCGCAAAGGTCACGCGAACATGACCGGCACATTGATCGTCGAGTAGGTTCCTTGTCGCTGTCCATATCGTTTACCGGACCGCTCTAGACCACATGGCACTGATAGATGAAAACGAACGTCCGGTCGAGGTACACTTCCCGAGCCGACCACCAAATAGTGCGTATACTGCGGTTCATGGTTCGACAAGCTCACCACGAACGGTAGCTCTAAAGCCCGTTCTCCCTGAGCCTGTCGAAGGGCGGGAATGCACTATTTTCTGGCCTCATCAGTAACAAAGAACCGATAGTTTAACTTCAAGGGCTTTGCCGGTGTACTAGATCGAGAACGAAACTTGTGGTTTACTGAATTACAGGGAGCCCGCTCCCGTACCATAGACTAGGAGGTGTCTTATGGATTTATTTGATAAGGCTAGAAATGACATGGAGGCCGAATTCAAGAAATCGTTCAAGTGGGTCGTGTTAGTCGCCATCTTCGGGTTCGCGCTGTTGTCGGTTTATGTCATGGCCACGTGAGCGCGACCAGGGAATGGCTGTGTGGTAGAAGCAAAATGGAAAAGGAGTTACAGCGGTTCCTGAAACTGGAGCGGGGCGTGCTTTCGATCTTTCGGCAGCGTGAATTTGAAATGCCAATCCTGTTGCCCGCCTTCCGGTGTGGCGTGGAACCAACCTTCTGCGCCAAGATGCTCGCCTGATTTAGACTTGCCTTCCGGATAGAACTTGAACTGCAAACGTCCCTGTCGATTCCCCTTCACATCATCCGGGTCGAGCTTACCCACGATCTCGACGTGGTCTTCAAATTTATCGAGCGCTTCGTTGAGAAGT
>DATIQH010000117.1:0-3516 GCA_035471155.1 Nitrospiraceae bacterium
AGGGACTTTCCGCCGTCAAGTCCATGCCCCCGAGGGTAATCGTGAGATCAGTAAATGCATCCTCGCTCAAGGGATTGATGGTCCCCGCGATCCTGAGCGGCGCCGCCTGGCCCACTCGACCGGCAAAATCAACGTCCGCCCTCGCCAGCTGCTTCGACGACAATCCCTTGATCGTGCCAGTGAGATTGGAAAGCCCGGTCAGGACAGGGGGTTGCACCGACTCATCCCGAAATGTCACGGCCGCTTTGGCCAGCTTCACCACTCCGACCGTCACCGGAATAGGCGGGCTCTTGACCTTCTGAGGCTTCACAGCCTTCTCATCCTCTGAGGTCGAAGACGGCGATTCAGCGGCAAGCTTACCGAGGTTCAATCCCCCGTCCGGCTGCACAACGAGATGCGCCATCGGCTGCTGAAGACCTACCTCTTTAATCGAGACTGTGGTCGGGTCGACGGTCACACGAACTCCTTTGAGGGACAATGCCTGCAGCGAGGCCACCTCATCGCCCTGACCGCGGTCAGCCACACTCAATCCCACGACGCCGAGGCTGCCTTCATACAGCATGAGTGGGCCGCTCGGATGTTCGGTGGCAAGATGCATCGACCCGTCGAGATTGATCGTGCCGAACTGGACATCGATCCGCGCAAACTTTTCAAAGTACGGTTGAAACGGTCTGATCGCTATATCATTGAGTACCAGGGTAACATCGGCCTGAAACGGGTTGGGCAACACTGATCCATCCACACGAATCGTTCCGGTCCCATTCAGCTGCATCTCCACCTCAAGCGGCAGCGCCTTTGTGATCGGAATCCGCACGTCGCGGGTCTTGACGGTCAAGGCCCGCACCTCGACATGGGCCGGAGTCGCCAAGGTGCGATCGTCAAAATCGAGCGAATGGTCCCGCAGCGTAATCTCCTTGAGCCAGATGGCCCACGGTTTCTCGTCTTTGGGTTTTGGCGAGGAACTGTCCGCAATAGGCGGAGGCTCGGCAGAATCCATTGGAGAGAACATCTGCTGATAGTTCATTGTGCCGTCAGGATTCAACCAGGCGATGAACGACGCGCGCTCAACGGCGATATTCCCAACCGTGACTTCGCGCGTCGCGAGATCCACTTCGACACCCCCCACGTTCAGCACAGGAATTGTGATCACCGGATCGAGGCTCCCGTCTTCCCGGACCGCGAGCTTCTCGATTTGAACGTTCGCCTCTGAAATTTGAAACTTGATGGGGGTCGCACTCACATCGAGCCCGTACTTGGCATCGGCTGCAACGGAGCCATCGGTGACGTCGAAACGGAATCGATCATGGAGATATTGCCACAGCGTGGGTAGCTTCACGCCGGAGATGGAGAACTTTCCGGAGGATTGAATCGGTTCGAGCGAGACCGTGCCGGCCCAGGACAGAGTTTCACCCTTGCCCAACTCCGCCGTGAAGGAATACGAGTTATCGCCGCCCGGTTTGGTGTGGAAGTTCTTGAGCACAATACGGATCGGCACGATATCGAGCGCGTACGGCTTGGGCTTCGATTCATCGCGAAACTCGACGACTCCTTGCGCGATCTCGAATTCTCCGATTTCGACAGCTGGAATCTCGGCGGGAGTCTTCTCAGCTGGCGGCGGCGAGTCTGGTTGTGGCCCGTCGTCCGGAGGCACAAGCTCTGCCAGATTCATGCGCCCGTCTTTGAAAACTCGCGCGGACACATAGGGCACCGTGAGCCGAATGGTGTCGAACACATAGGCTCGACGAAGGACGGAGCTAGCCTGAAAATTGACGAAAAACTCTTCGAACCCGAGCAAGGCAGACTGATCTGTCTCTCGAATTTCGAAGCCCGTCAACCGAAGTGAAAGCGTAAAGGGATTCAGTTCCACCTCTTTGACCAATACCGGGCGCTTGAGTTTCTCGGCAACAGCAGGAATGACGTAGGATTTAATCAGGTAGGGGGCGAGAAAAAACCCGACGAGCGCATAAAGAAGTACGAGGCCTAGCGCAATGATCGCAAGACGGGAGGGACTGAGCAACCAACGCATGGGGAAAAAACTCTCTGGCGCGCCAGGCTGGAATCGAACCAGCGACTCTCAGCTTAGAAGGCTCACCTAAGCAGAACATGATAGACACCTCTACAGTGTGACAGAGTGAGAAAATCTTTTGCAACTCTCAGGAGTGAACCCTCTCTGCTGACTCAAAATCCGAGATATACATCGTTCCCTTTGCAATGCTCCCTACACAAAACTTCAGTTTCCGCTGTTCTGACGATAGTTTGCTTCTCGTTTCAGACATCCCGTTACCGGTCGATCTTTGATCATCCGGCTTGAGAATTGTCCTTCGCCCAGCGGAAAGACAACCTGGGCCCGAATCGTGCGGTTTGCACAGAGCGGCCTATGGTTCAGGCAGAACCTCGGTTAGCGATAGCGGAGCTGTTGCCGGAATGTCGTAGCCTAGGTAGGAAATTTGAATTCCGCCGATCCCGATAATCAGCATAAAGAAGCTCAAGAGGATATAGAAGGTAACCTGGAATGCACTTCGATTGGTAAACACGCCGGACTCATGGAGGTAACAGGTCACGAGCGCTAACGGTAGCAAAAACATGATGGTGATGACCATGTTCATTCTAACGGGCTCCTAGGCGTTACAGAAACTGAGAGACGAGCTGCCAAATATCCAGCAAGCCACATGCCTCATCTACAACACGTGTGTCCTCGGTCGCAAACTGCGGTTTTTCCTAGTATTAGCATATCTGCCAGCCTACCTCACGAGGAGGGAACGCAGTCGCTGTGAATCGAAAACGATTCGGGGCTGAATCATATTTGATTTACCGAAACGACTCGTATAGATCGGCTAAACGTGCGCGCACAGGAGGCAGGGCCGGTGGAGTGGCAGGTGAAGAAGTCACGCTTCAGTCGCACAACCTCGGCAAGTATGGGCGCGCCCTGGCCGAAGTGCGGCTATCTGCTAAGATTGAACCGAGGAAGGAACAGTCCATGGGACCTGTACGAGCTGGATTATTGGGCGCCCTCCTGATGGTCACCACCGAGGCGTGGGGCCAGGTGTCAATCGAGAGCCTCCGGTCGTCTGCGGACTCCTCTAATTTGCAATTGGTGACACTCCAAGGCGAGGTCCATCTGTCGCGCTCACGCCAGAATGAATTAGGAGGGAGATGCGGGAATACCACCTTCACTCTGCAAGACGACACAGGCTCCATTGAAGTTGCGATCCGCCGCGCCAATCGTCTGATCGAGCCATTGAGAGAAGGGGATCACGTGCGGTTGACCGCTCAAATCAGAGTCGTCCGCAATAGGGAGAACCTCCCCCTTAGCATCTGTGTTCAAGCCACTAAGATTCAGCATCTCCGCCAGTAACTCCTTCGCCTCGAGGATCCACTACCTGCCGTCGGCTTGCCCTCGCGTGTGGCAGGTTTTTCCGCCCGGCCCTTGTACCTTCCTTCGCTTTCCTCTTACAATACGTCTCTCTGCGAGACGTCTATGGCCTTCACTCTTCGTCTCTATCAACGCTACCCCAT
>DATIQH010000118.1:0-1643 GCA_035471155.1 Nitrospiraceae bacterium
GCTCATTTATTTCAATCGAGCTCTTCAGGATCGAGCCCTGGGTTTGTTTCGGCAGGCTCTGGTCCCGTTGGGTTTTCTTGGACTTGGATCGCGAGAAACGGTGCAGTTTTCCGCACACGCGTCCGCTTTCGAAGTCGTCGATCGGGCGGCGCGTGTGTTTCGGAAGCTGTCATGAACGCAGCCGAAGCTCTCCTGTCTCTCGACCGGCGCTGAGAGCCTGTCACCCCAGCTGCAACGTTTCCCGACACATCTTTGGTAACGCCTCCACCTTAGGAAACTGCTCGCTCCTTCTCCGCCTCAAAAGACACTTTCCTTCAAACCTAGGGTATGTCCTAGGTTCACGAAGCAAAATCTTAATATAGTAATTCGTACACAGGAGATCACTGCCATGGGGGATATGCGTTCGCTAGTTGATGCACTTCTATATGTATTAAGCGGCGTCGTAGCGATCGGCCTCTTGGTTACGACGTTGCTCCCATAATCACGATCCTCGTCCCCTGCTAAGAGCATCCCGGGTTTGCGGGATTTCTTTCGTCAACAATTCAAAGATCTTCCCTCGACACCACCAGCACCAGCCGTCTCGGACTTGCGACACCTGGGTTCATCCCCGCACGCCCTGTACGTGACCGAGTTCAATGTTCACATCGCGCAAACAACTCTCTGCCCAGTGATAAATATCATGCGTGCTGAGATAAAGACGCATTTGCCGCATCCGCTCTCGTCGTTCATTCTCAGGCATCTCCAGGGCCCGCCTGATTGAATCGGCCATTCCTTCCTGGTCGTACGGATTTACAACCAGGGCCCCGCTTAATTCCTCCGCGGCTCCGGCGAGATGGCTTACAATAAGTACACCCGCCTCGTCGACCTGCGAAGCGACATATTCCTTGGCTACGAGGTTCATCCCGTCATACACCGAACTGACGAGTGTCAGATCGGCCATCCTGTAGTACGCCACGAGTGTCGGCAGGGTCACGCGTCCTTCGACATACTCGATGGGTTTCCACCCCTTTTGTCTCTCTTCCGCCGGCACCGCGAAACGGTCATTGATTTCCGTCACGGTCTTTCTAATCAGATCCCGATACCGGCGGTAGGTTTCAACATTGTTTCGAGTCGGAATTGCCACCTGAACAAAGGTGAACTTCCCATGATACCGGGGGTATCGCTCGAAAAAATCCGTCAACGCCCACAGACGCTTCATCAGACCCTTGGTGTAATCGAGGCGATCGACACCGAGTCCGATTCGAACCCCGCGGGACACACCAAGCCGTCGCCTTATGCGAGTTGTGAGGTCTTCAACTTCAATCGACTTTGCCAGTTCGGAGATCCGGCTCACATCCACACTGATCGGACGTGCTGTCAGCGTCGTCTGATGCCCGCGGTACAGCACAACCCCCTTAAACGGATCGACGGAAACCGAGGCGTCCAAGAACTTCGTCACACAATCTGCAAACGCTGTCGCATACGACATCGTCTGAAAGGCGAGACAATCGGCCGCGAGAAGAGATTCGAGCAGTTCTCGCCGTTCCGGCAGGATGCGGAGCACGTCCGGTCCCGGCCAGGGAACATGCCAGAAATGACAGATAGTGGTGTCGGGTGATTCTTTCTTAATCAACGCCGGCAGAATCCCAAGGTGATAATCATGG
>DATIQH010000119.1:0-1547 GCA_035471155.1 Nitrospiraceae bacterium
GGCATTTCCATTTTGGAAAGCAAGTTTATCGGCTCAAAGCATGAGATCCTCCAGCTCAAGTTCCTGCACGTCAGCCGTGACTGCCGCGGCTCGTTGCCGAAGCAATCTCTTACACCATTTCGGAGATTGCTTCGTCGTGGCGCTGGTTTCGACACGGTCGAGAAGAACACTCGACCACTCAACCAACAGCGCCACTCCTCGCAATGACAGAATATTTTTTATATCCTTTCCCTCTTGAACTGAGTCTCATACAACTGCGCATATAACCCATCAAGTGCGAGTAACTCTTCGTGCGTGCCGCGCTCGACGATGCGGCCGCGGTCCATCACCAGGATCAGATCGGCTGCCAGGATCGTGGACAGGCGATGCGCGATGACGATGCTTGTGCGGCCTGCCATGACCCGCTTCAAGGCGTCCTGGATCAGGGCTTCGGATTCGCTGTCGAGGTGGCTGGTGGCTTCGTCGAGGACGAGGATCTGCGGGTCTTTGAGAATGACGCGCGCCAGGGCAATGCGCTGCTTCTCGCCGCCGCTCAGACGGTAACCGCGTTCCCCCACGATCGTGTCGTAGCCGTCGGGCAAATCCATGACGAAGTTATGGATGTTCGCGGCCCGCGCCGCGGACTCGATCTCCGCCTGGGTCGCGTCCATTTTGGCGTAGGTCAGGTTCGTGCGGATCGTGTCATGGAAGAGATAGTTCTCCTGCGTCACCATGCCGATCGCGGTCGAAAGCGATTCGAGCGTCACATCGCGCAGGTCATGCCCGTCGATGCGGATGACGCCCTCGGTTGGGTCGTACAGGCGCGGGATGAGATATGTCCTTGTCGTCTTGCCCGCGCCGGAGGGGCCAACCAACGCGACCAGACCTCCGGGTCGCGCCGTGAAGGAGACTCCCTCGATAGCAACCTCGCGGGCCTGGGACGCTTCGCGGGATTCGGCGTCGGTGGCGTCAGAACCGTTTCCTTCCTTCGGACCACGGACCGCTGACGATTGACCATTCCCACCTTTCGACTTGGTCTGTTGTGCCTCGTCTGTGGTCGATTTTCCTAAAGATAGAACTGCCGTGACATTCTCCATCCGTCCATAGCGCTTCACTTCGCTGAGGAGCTTTTCTTCGTCGATCGTGTACCTGAATGTGACGTTATCGAACTCCAGCTCGCCTCTTACATTTTGCAGCTCAACGGCATCTTCCTTTTCGGGAATATCCTGTGGCAGATCAATGACCTCGAAGACGCGTTCGAAGCTGACCATGGACGTGCTGAACTCGACCGGCGCGCTCGCCAGTCCCTGCAGCGCGCTGTAGAGCTGATCGAGATACGAACCGAAGGCAACGATGGTGCCGATGGTGAACGCGCCCGTGATGACGTAATAGCCGCCCAGGCCGTAGATCAGTGCCGTCCCCGCTGCACCGACCAGTCCCAGCATCATGAAAAATGATGAGCCAATGACCGCCCGGCGGATGCCGATGTCGCGCACGTTCGCAGCACGTTCCCGGAAGCGCTTCTCCTCCTCGCGCCCGCGCCCGAACAACTTGACCAGCAGCGCCCC
>DATIQH010000120.1:0-7003 GCA_035471155.1 Nitrospiraceae bacterium
TTCCAGAACGCGTAACAGCTTTGCCTGTGCGGAAGCACTCATCTCACCGATTTCGTCGAGAAAGAGCGTGCCGCCCTCCGCTTGTTGGAAGCGACCAGGCTTGGCCTGTTTCGCGTCGGTAAATGCGCCGCGCTGATAGCCGAACAATTCCGACTCGAGAAGATGCTCGGGAATGCCGGCGCAATTGAGTGCCACGAAGGGGCCTTTGGAGCGAGGGCTGGCGGCATGGATCCCATGGGCGAAGAGTTCTTTGCCGGTGCCGCTTTCGCCGGTGATGAGAACGGTCGTCGCATCGGTTTGAGCGACTTCGGCTGCCAGATGTTTCAGCAGCTTCATCTGCGGCGATCGGCTGACGATGTGATCGAAGGCCGAGAGTCGCGCTTCCCGCGCGTGATGTTCCGGTGCCTCGAAGATACGAGTGTTGTCGATGGCGGCTCGGAGATCTTTCATTGTGACTGGTTGTGCGAGATAGTCGGCGGCGCCGTGGTGTAACGCCTCGACTGCGGCTTTAGCCGATCCATCTGTTCCAAGAATGATCACGGGGATGGTCTGAGCAGTGCGCCTGGCCTGAGACAGGATCACCTGGCTCGCAATCCGCCCCTGGCTCTCGTCGCATACGACGAGCGCAATGGCTGCTTGGTCTTTCAAGACGCGCAGACCCTCTTTGGTCGATGTCGCAGAGAGGATAGTGGCGCTGCAATGGTCGAGGGCTTGTTCGAGCAGCAGCCTGGCGTGGGAATCGGTCGAGATGAGCAGCACGATTGGAGGATGCATCTTATTCAGATCTCCCTGCCAACCACCAGGTACTGAAAACAGCCTACTCCTCTTCCTGCCAAGAAAACAGGGGGGGCCTAGGGGGCGCGGCCTCCTGTCTGTCGCGTGAGATTTTCCTGTGCAATTCCTACGTTGCGAAGGAGGCCGCTCTGTTTGGCTCGTTTGAGGGGGCTTTCTTTGAACGTGGCCGAAAAACTTTCCTGACTGATCTGAGCCAGGGCTTGGAGATTAGGAGCAAGGGTCAAAGGGGTGGGGGTAAAGGCTGGTTCGGTCGTTGCGTCTGCTCGTAGGTTGAAGGGACAGACGTCCAGGCAATCGTCGCAGCCAAAGATGCGATTGCCCATCTGAGCAGCGAGATCGTCGGGGATGGCCTCGCGTCCGCCACGAAGTTCGATGGTCAAATACGAAATACAACGTCGGGCATCGACGATATAGGGTTCGACGATGGCGCCGGTCGGGCAAGCCTGGATACAGAGAGTACAGCTTCCGCACAGATCTGTGGCCGGTTCATCCGCTGTCAGATCCAAGGTTGTCAGAATCTCTCCGAGCAGGAGCCAGGAACCACTGTCAGCCGAGACAAGATTGGAATGTTTCCCGATCCAGCCGAGGCCGGCCTGCTGCGCCCAGGCTTTCTCCATGATCGGGCCTGTATCGGTATAGGTTTTGGTGGTGACGCCTGGCGCCAGAGCCGCGATCTTCGTCTCAAGCTGTGTGAGCCGTTGGCACATGACCAGATGGTAGTCCTTCCCCCAAGCGTAACGGGCAATGCGTCCCATTCCAGGCTGCTCGTTCGCGCGATTGTCTGTGTAGTAGTTCATCCCGACCGAGATCATCGATCGGCATCCAGGCAAGACGAGTTGTGGGTTGCTTCGACGAGCGGGATCGCGAGTCATCCAGGCCATCGCGCCATGGTAGCTTCGTTGGAGCCACTCCGTGAGGCGGCTGAATAAGAGATGGGATAGGGGGGTCGGGGGTAAGGGGGCAGTTGAAGGCGGCCCGCTATCGGCGACTCGGCTGATGCCGACGGCATCGAAGCCTAGGGATCGGGCTTCTGCTTTGATTGCCTCAGCGAGGGACATAATCAGTGAACGTGGTTGGAGCAGTCGAAGCGGACAATAAACTGCACTGAACAATGGTCAGATTTACAGCGGCTGCATGAGCCGGTGATCGTGGTTTTCCAGTTTGTGGCCTTCTCGTCGAACCGGCAAAATGTGTTTCCACCCCTGGAAATGGTCGTCCAGGGCTGGTCGGTTCCGGGGACATTGGCCACAAGGCAACCTGTGGGGAAGGGAACGTGGCAACTTTGCGAGCTCTCTCCTTTTGCCATGCCGAAACTGCAAGACTGTTCTGTCGTGGCGTGCGAATCGTCCATAGGTTGCGCGTGGGCTGTTTCTACAACGCTCCACAGGCCGATGAGCATGAGCAGCAAGAAGAGCAAGCGTGTCATTGTGCCGCATCGTAGCACAAACCGTGGGGCGTGAAGCGCGAGACATGCGAGGAAAGCGCGATGTGAACAGACGGAGCTTCCATCTTGTTTGGCCTGTCCCGCTCGTCCCGCCTATCTCGCACGCGACGATCGTTTTTCAGCAGCCTGTTTGTGCTCGCTAGGTTCTCACCGGGTCTATATACTTGCAGCATGATATGGCGCGTGGTGGTTGTCTTAGGCTGTCTTGTGCTCGGTTGGTCCGGATGGAGCCGTGCGGCAGAGCCGGTTGTACTGGATGTTCGCACGGAGCCTACCGGCGGCGTGCGGGCAACGGCCACGATTTTTTTCCCGGTGGAGCAGGCGATCATTCAACGAATGTTGACTGACTATGCCCAGTGGCCGGAACTCTTCGAGGTACGGATGAGGATGGCGGAGATACGGGATCAAGATGGCAAAGTGTTCACGGATATCCGGATCAAGCATGCCCTCCTTCCAGGAGAGCGGCGACTCTTGAGTGAAACGAGAGGTCTCCCAACCGGGGAGTTGTTGACGGAATTGAAGGGAGGCGACTTCAAGCAGTACCGCCGGCTCTGGAAACTCATCACTGTCGATGGTGGGGCTCATACAAAGGCCGAGTTTGAACTGGTGTTTGAGATCGACATGATGGTGCCGGATTGGATGATCGCTGCGGCGACGCGGCGGGATCTGGAAACGCATTTTCGAATCATGCGAGAGAAGGCGCTTCAAATACAGCAGGAGCTACGGCCGATTCGACCACAAGAGGGGGCCGGCGAGGCTCTCTCTATTCAGCGAAAGTGAATTCAGACAGCTCAGCTTTCTCGATTCCTTGTTTCACCAGGGCTTCGATATCGAATCTCCGTTCGATTTTCCGAATGTCATCGAGTCTGGTTTTCGTGCTGGGGTGTGGGGGGGTGAAGAGCGAGCAGCAGTCTTGATCGGGCTCGATCGAGATCGCGAAGGTGCCGATACGCTGAGCCTGATCGGTGATTTCCACCTTGTCCATCCCGATGAGCGGGCGCAGGAGCGGCAATTCTGCCGCTTCCTCGATGACCGTCAAGTTCTCCGGTGTTTGCGAGGCGACTTGCCCTAAGCTGTCGCCGGTGACGAGCCCCCAACAGTGCTCACGTTTGGCTAACTCCTGCGCGATGCGAATCATGACGCGCCGGTAGAGCACCACACGATACGGGGCCGGCGCATTCGCCACTATGTCACGTTGAATTTCCCCGAACGGGATGACATAGAGTGTGGACGTGTATTGATGGACCGTGAGGGTTTGCACGAGTTCGCGCACTTTTTCTTCCGAAGCACGGCTTACAAGCGGTCGGCCGGAGAAGTGGGTGAAGAGAGCCCGGCATCCGCGCTTCATCATGCGATAGGCTGCGACAGGCGAATCGATTCCTCCGGAGATCAGGCAGGCGACTTTTCCGCTGACACCCACCGGCATTCCGCCCGGCCCCTGAATCTTTTCGATTGCGTAGTAGACCTCTTTAGACAGCAGTTCGAGATAGACCGTGAGGTCGGGATCTTTCAGGCTGACTTTTTTGCCGGTTCCTTCACACACAGCTGCGCCGACATCCCGCGCGACTTCCATGGAGGTCAGGGCCAGCCGTTTGTCGGCTCGCTTCGCCGAGACACGAAAGGTGGAAAAAGATTCCGATCGGAGCGCATCAATGACCGCCTTGCTGAGCGCTCCCAGGTCTGGATGGGCCAGATCGAGAGGCATCCCATGGGCGAGCGAAAAGTTGGCGATTCCGAAAACCCGTGTGAGCCGCTCTTTGACGGTGTGATCCGGAACCGTGTCAGGCAGGACCACGCGAATCCGGCTGCGAAGATTCTCAACGCGTCTGACGCCAAGGTCTTTCAGTGTCCATTGGATATTGCGTACGAGCCGCTGCTCGAAATATTGCCGGTTGCGGCCTTTGAGGGCGAGTTCGTGGTAATGGACGATAGCGCAGCGCATGGTTTAGCCGGATGCTGAAAATGGCAGACTTCTCACCCGCCCAGCCCCGGCGCGCCGAGACGCGCCGTTCCGCGAGCTTCGTTCTCGGCTCGACAAAATCCTCAACGTACCCCGCTTGGAAATAGAGCTGTTCAGACAGCTCGGGGCTGGGTGGGTGGGAATGTTACGCCTCCGGTATTTGTCTCGCCTGCGGCCTTGTTGGGCAGCCATTTTGAGCATCCCGTGGAGGATTTAGAGGGTATGATTACCTGATTCAAGATAGCGTTCGGCGTCGATGGCGGCCATACATCCTGAGCCTGCTGCAGTGACTGCCTGACGATAGACTGAGTCCTGCACATCGCCTGCGGCGAATACACCAGGGACACTGGTGGCAGTTCCCTTCTCCGTTCGGATGTAGCCTTTCTCATCCATGGCCATTTGGCCGGCAAAGAGCGTGGTGTTGGGACGGTGCCCAATCGCGACGAAGACCCCCGCACAGGACATATCTGTCGTTTTTCCTGTGACGAGATTTTTGAGGCGGACGCCCGTGACTACATCTGTGCCGAGAATGTCTTCGACAACAGAGTTCCACACGAAGGTGATCTTCTCGTTCTTTACCGCACGGTCTTGCATAATTTTGGAAGCCCGCAGCTTGTCGCGCCGATGGATGATCGAGACTTTGGTCGCAAATTTGGTCAGGAAGGTCGCTTCCTCCATCGCACTGTCGCCGCCACCGACGACAATCAGTTCTTTTCCTTTGAAGAAGAATCCGTCGCAGGTCGCACAGGTTGAGACGCCGTGCCCCGTGAGGCGGGCTTCGTTTTTCACTCCGATCTGAATGGCCGAGGCACCAGTGGCAATGATGACAGTCTTCGCGTGGATTGTCTGTTCGGCGTCAACAGTGATCGTAAACGGTCGCTGCTTAAAGTCTACCGCGGTGACATCACCGGTCAAAAAATCTGTACCGAACCGTTCCGCTTGGGCTCGCATTTCCTTCATGAGTTCCGGGCCCATGATGCCCTTGGCAAAGCCGGGGTAGTTTTCGACCTCCGTGGTTGTCGTGAGTTGTCCGCCCGATTGCCAGCCTTCAATCAGCAAGGGCGAGAGATTCGCCCGTGCCGCATAGACCGCGGCAGTGAGTCCTGCCGGCCCCGAACCGATGATCACGACGTTTCGCATGAGCAAAATTTAACACAGAGGGTAAGGGAATGCACGGCGGAGGGTTAGGCGAGGAGGCGGAGGCTTTTGAATATCTGGCCGACTTGCTTGCGAAGCGATGAACGAGGGACGGTTCCATTGAGCGCATGGTCGGCTCGTTGGATTTTCTTGGCCAATGGCATCTGGCTGCGGATGCGTCGGATCGCGTCAGCGCGAGAGAAGCCGTTTCTTTTCTTGAGGCGCGCAATTTGGGTGTCGCGGTCGGCGGTGACCACGATGGTGCGGTCCACTCGCTTATCGATGCCGGCTTCGAAGAGAAGCGGTACATCATAGATCACCACAGCGTGAGGGTCTTTTTTTGTCGCTTGTTTTGTCAGCCGTGCCTGTTCGCGTGCGACATGGGGGTGGATGATGCGTTCAAGCTGACGCAGTTTGGTCCTGTTTCCGAAAACAAGGGCTCCCAGCTGACGGCGATTGAGGGTGCGGTCAGGATTGAGGATGGTCTTGCCGAATGTTTTGACGATTTCTCGCCAGGCAGGCTTGCCCGGCTTCACGACATCGTGGGCCAATTGGTCGGCATCGATGACCGCTGCGCCGCATTGTTTGAACATCTTGGCGACGGTGCTTTTGCCGGTGGCGACGCCGCCTGTGAGGCCGACCAGAATCATGGCGGCGGAGCATAGCACGCGACTCCTCGCCTCACAACCGAGCTTGATTGACTTCGGACCGGGGAGGCTTGTATGAGTTCGTGCATGAAACGGGTGATGATTTTATGTTTCGTCGCGGCGTTTGAGTTTTGTGCTTTCAGTCTGGTGTGGGCTGAGGAGGGGCTACCGCTCAGCCCCCGAACCATCGTGGTTGCGTTGGATGGAACCGGGGACTATGTCTCCCTTCAAGAAGCGGTCGATGCCGCGAAGAAAGGCGATACTGTTTTCGTCAGGGCGGGCCACTATCTTCAGGATGTGACCATTCACAGTAAAGAGAAGGTCAAGTTCATCGGGGCTGGAGTGGATCAGGTGACGATTCTCGGGCGTGATGTCGTGGTGGGCGCTCTCCATGTGGGCAAGTGGCCCTATGGGGCGACGGATATTGAGATCAGCGATATGACTATCAATGACCGAGGGGGGCATGCCGTCGGTCTCTTCAATGGGCAAGGGATTGTCCTTCGCAGGGTCAAGATCAATGGCATGTTATTCAGTCAGCAAGTCCATGATGTGCGGATTGAGGATTGCGCTATCGGGGGAAGCGAGACAACCGGCGTTCAGTTTGCCGACTCAGAAGCCGTGCTCGTTGGGAATATGATCCATGATAACGATCATGGTGTCTCGATTGCCGGCAAGTCGAATGTGCGGTTGGAACGGAATGTGATTCTGCGAAACCTCTTTGAAGCGGTCGTGGTCAGCGGCCATGCCCATGCTGTGATCGTGAGCAATACCTTGGTCAAGAACGGCGGTGGCGCAGCATTTCTCGGACAGTCCCAGAGCGATGTCAGCGGCAATAATCGGGACGCTCAGCGGAACGGCGCGACCGCCCTCCACGGTGACGGAGGCTTGAGTGCGGAATCTCAACGCACGATTGACGAACTCGAGGGTGTGCGGGCCGGCGGGCAGCGAAATCCGCGATGCGCTGCCGGAGCTGACGAGCCGGCCCGCCTCGAGGACCTCCAGGTCGATCGGCGCGTCAAT
>DATIQH010000121.1:0-1899 GCA_035471155.1 Nitrospiraceae bacterium
GTAGCCGTCGATCGTTCGACGTGCGCCCTCGACCGATCGGAATCCGAGGCTCGCCTTGGATCGGCCTCGATTCCTGAGAAAGACGCGAGGCCGAGGCGATTGCAGGGACAACCGCTATTTGACGGGCGTGCCGGTTACGGCATTCACTAGCGAGGTCTTCGACCTCAAACCGACGAGCAGCGTGCCCCGGGATTCCGTAAAATCTCGGGCATGGCGAACATTCCGGAACTGCTAAACGGACACGTCACCTTGGAAGTGGAATGCCTGGACCGTCTATACCTGAACGGGTACATCGGGAAACTGGCAACGTCGGGTGGGCTGGTGACCTTTATGCGGGAGCAATTGGGGAAGCCGATTCCATCGCCGGTGGTGCTGGGGCAAGTGACGGAACACTTCCGGGAGGCGGTTCGGGCGAAAGCCGAGCGCGACCAAACTCCGATCTATCAATTCGCACATAAGGAGCGGAAGGATGATGTCGCGAATCGCTTGCGGCAGCAGCGTGGGATTCGTGACGGCATCGTCTTTATCGGGGTAGCGCAGGAGAAGGCCCAGGCTTTCAGCGGCAAGAAGATCAGCGGACAGTTCGAGTTCACGCGCGACAAAACCGTTTACGTGAACCACTATTACTTCTACATCGATGACGCCGACTTCGGCCCTCTGTTCTTGAAGGTGTGCAGCTACGCGCCGTGGGGAATCAAGCTATGCCTGAACGGACATGAATGGGCCAAGCGGCAACTGGAACGAAAGGGGATTGGCTATGAGGCGCTGGATAACGGTTTCCTGTCGTGTAACGAGCCGGAAAGACTGCAACGGATCTGTGATGCGCTGGGCGCGGCAGACATCGATGGGGTGTTCCGGAAATGGCTGAAGCGGGTACCGCTACCTTTACGGCCGCAAGATCGGGAGGCCGGCTACGACTGGGCGCTGTCGATCTGGCAGATGGAGGTGAGCCTGACGCAGATCTTCGACCGGCCGTTGCGGGGACGGGAGTTCTTCGAGGAAATCATCCGTGACAACCTGGACCTGGGACGGCCCGACCGGGTGCAACTGATTTTCGACCGCGTGGTCACCAAAAAGACCCCGGGCGAGTTTCGCACACGGGTGATCCAGGACGGCGTACACCCCAGCCTGCACATCCAATACAAGAACTGCGATCTGAAACAGTACTTCAAGGAAGGGCGGGGCTGCCGAACCGAAGTCACGTTCCGCAACCCGAACGATTTCGGGGTGAATAAGGGCTTGGCTAACCTGCCTTACCTGCAAAAGATCGGGCGACAAATCAACCGGCGCTTGCTGGAAGTCGAACGTGTGAGCCACAACAGCGGCTTGAGCGGCGACAGCATCCAACGCGTGGTGCAACCGACCGTCACCGAAGACGGTGAGAAAGCGCCGTCGTTGAAATTCGGCCAGCCTCGGGTCATGGCATTGTTTCTGGCCCTGACCCTATTCCAACATTTGATCGACGGCTTCCACAACCGCGACCTGCGCGGCCTGGTAGCCGATCTGCTAGGCGTCACCACGGAGCAGTACACCGCCAGCCAGATGACCTACGATCTCCGCCGCCTGCGTCTGAAAGGGATGATCTTCCGGCCACCACGGACCAACCGCTACTTCGTCACACCATACGGCTGGAAAGTGGCGCGTCTATTCTCGCGGCTCGAAGCCCACGTCTTCCGACCCGCCATGGCGATGTTTACCGCCAACGACGTGGTCCTGCCATTTCCTCTGCGTCAGGCTCTGGACCGCGTTGACACCCAACTCGACCGGCTGATCTACGACGCCTTTCCACTCCCGAAGGCAAGCTGAAAACTTGACACTTTCAGAAAGAAATCACTTAAATCAGACGGCTAGTGCATCCACCGGTTCGTGATCCACGCATTCGAGCCGGTAGCGTTGAGC
>DATIQH010000122.1:0-1799 GCA_035471155.1 Nitrospiraceae bacterium
GTAGGACTCATAGACCAGCAAGCTGATCATCAGGAGAAACGCCCCAAAGACAAACACGATTCCGCCGACGAGCACTCCCTTATTTTCCATCGCGTCTCATACTCCTCCGGTTGCAGCCTTCTTCTTTGCCGCGCGCATATCCAGCAACATCGAAATCTGCACACCGAGAACTCCGCCCATGGCGGCGCCGGCTCCCGCTCCTACGGATATTCTTTCCGGTCCGGCAACGAGCCAGGCAAGCGCTCCGCCCAACAGAGTCCCCACCAAGATACTCGCCAGAAAACGCCGCCCACCCATAAACCCAATGACTCCGCCGAGCACCAGCCCTGTCCCACTCGCCAGCGCCATGATGCCACCGCCCATAATCATCCCGATAAGCGTCCCGACGGTTCCCATCACGGCCACGCCGAACAGGATATCCATCACCTTCTTCAAGGACGTGCCTTGTTCCGTGCCGGACTTGGCCATGCTCACAACGGTCCAATTCTCTAGCGTCCTGCGCTTGCCACAATCGAGCCGAAATCGATTTCCACGCCGGATGCGGCGATGATCGAGATGCCCCAGGCTTTGGCAGCCGGTTCATGCTTGTGAATCCGTTTGAAATCCTCGTACACATTCACTCGTTCTTCAAACCACTGGCCGACCTCTTTTGTACCGCTTTGCACCACAATCTCCGAGCCACTGAACATGCCGCCCTCGGTCAACGTGCCCTCAGGCTTGGCGGCACTCCAGACATACTTCGTAAACACAGGAATAAACATCAGGTCGGTATCCAGCGAGGCATAGATCGCCGCAATCGGCTCAGTGTCTGTCGTCGCTTTCTGCAAACGCCAGCGCCAGGTCAGGACGGGAAAAGCCTTGGGGTCCCAATCGATTTTCTTCTTCTTGATCCGCTGCCCCGCATCCCTCACTGCAAGAAAGTTCACAGCATTCTCAGTCTGAACCTTATAGGCATCACGCCCCTTGGATTGGCTCCGTTGATTTTCATGTTCCCAATTCAATGGGAATCCCTCCGCATCCTTGCCCTGAAAATCCTCCAGAACCAAGGATTGGCCTTGGGCCGTACCCGTACCGCTCATCATGACACTTCCACAGGCTACAAACCCTATCGCGAAACATCTCCAGAACATCACCCCTCCCCTCATACTCCAACCCCTTTCGACTTTAACAAGCTGCGAGAAAACTATTGTGGCACGGTGAAGGTTCAACGGCTCTCACATCTAGGGCAACAGAAGACCCACGCGCAGGATGCTCAAAAAGGCTGTGAGCAAGGCCGCAGAGAGCGAAGAGGCGAGGCGTACGCTTCGGTACGTTGAGCCTCTGAGCGATGCGAGAACGCCGCTGGCGGACTTTTTCAGCATCCTGCTTAAGCCTCTTGCGACGACGACGGCGGCGCCAGCACCCTCGTATTTTCCTTGGCTAATGCTTCTCCCATTGCAGACGACTGGTCCCGCTGACACATCCAGAATAGGGCAAGCACCGCCCCCCAAAACACCATCATATTCAGCGTCACCATCTTCGCCGCGAATGCAAAGTCGGGGGTAAAAGCCCAAGGAGAGACGTCGGCCATCAGCTCACTCACATGCCATGCCAACCGTCCGGATGAACGGATATAGCCCATGAGACCCATGACCCACGTAAATGCCGCAGCCAATCCGAACAGACCCGCCATAGCCCTGAGAGAAATCTTTCCCCATTGGATCGGCCCAAGGAGAACTGAGCCCTTGAGCATCATACGATTGATGATCACCCCGATCACAAGCACCGTCAATGTGGTGGCAGCCTGCGGCGTCGACAGC
>DATIQH010000123.1:0-2523 GCA_035471155.1 Nitrospiraceae bacterium
GTTTCCTAGGAAAGCGTAGCCTATTTTCCTCGAAAGAGTGAATGTCCAGGTTTTTCTTCTCCAGACTTATTAGTAAGACCCCGGATGTTGCAGAGTGCGCGAATATGATTACTGACGAACAGCCGATCGATAGCTGGAAGGCGCTATCAACTCTCGTCGAGCAACAGTTCAAGAAGCGCTGGATTTGCCGTGGCGTTCGGAAGAGTTGCTATCAACTCAGACCAGGCATCGGGCGAACGGGTGCGCGCCGGGATGTCCAAGGGCACGATCTGCCTTACGATGTAAATGAGGAGCAGCACCAGATACGCCAGTTCATGCTCGAAGCTCGCGCAAAGTTCGAGTGGGAGCCAAAGACTCCACTGGAGTGGATGATTCTCGGGCAGCATCACCGTCTTCCAACGCGGCTTTTAGATTGGTCTGAAAGCCTGTTGGTCGCGACCTACTTCGCGGTCGAAGATCCTCGGTTCGAGGCGGCTATTTATGGTGTCGAAGCACCCTCGGAACTCGAGGACTTGAAGGTTGACCCGTTTGGCCATGAAATTGGCGATGTGCCCCGACTGATCAGACCTCCGCACATCAGCCCGCGCATTACTGCGCAAAAGGGTGTCCTCACGCTCCACCCGATACCGGACCACGATTGGGATGCAGCTGGGATACATCGCTGGAAGATCGAGAAGGACGCGACCTTCACTCTGAAAGGTATTCTGGATTTCTGCGGGGTGCACGCTGCCTCCCTATTTCCAGACAGCGCAGATCGCCACACTGAACACCTCGCCTGGCTTCACAAGCGAGGTCGCCTAAGCTAAGAGATATGTGAGCAAGGAAAAAACGAGGGCATTCTCCATTTTCCAGATGAGTTCTCGATGTCTTGACGTATTTTCTCAGTTGGTGCGAAGCAGTCGGGGAGGTTTCTGTAGGCGTAACTGCCAGAGTAACTCACTGAAAGTGGCGAAGCATTAGAGTCGACAGGTTTGTAAGCGGCCTGTCGCCTTTCTATTTTTTGTTCCGATGGGGTTGTTTTCTACGGCGGCCTGGTTGTTCCCTAACTGCGCGCGTCCAACGAGGGCCTTCTGAGGCCGCGCGTTGCGCGAGCAAGGGGAATGACCAGGCTGCCCGTTCTCTCTTTGTCAGTCGCTGTTCGTGAGATGTTGGAGCGGAGGGGTGTGCTAACTCGACGAGGACGGTGGGTTACTCCTGAGGCTCTGCGCCGCCTTCCCACAACTTCACCGTCCGGTCCCACGAGGCGCTGGCGAGTTTCATTCCATCCGGTGACAGTGTAATACCGCGAACGGCTGCGGTATGGGCTTTGATGGTCCTGAAGCAGCGACCGTTTGAGAGGTCCCAAAAACGAATGGTGTTGTCGTCGCCGGCGCTGATGAGCACTTTGCTGTCCGCTGTGACGGCGAGCGCCCGCACCCAGGCGGTGTGGCCTTTCAGGGTTCGTTGTTCTGCCATTTGGGGCATGTCGAACAACTTGATCGTTTCGTCGCGGCTCCCGGTGATGAGCAGCTTGGCATCGGGAGTAAAGGTCATTGCGCCGATCCAATAGCTCATTGGCTTCTGAAATCCACCGTCGTCTTCGACGAAGTATCCCCTGGTTTCACTGGTGTCATCTTCATACTGCTTCCAGTGGCCGTTGTGCAGAATCTTTTCCTCTCCGCTCGGCAAGACCTCCCACAACTTGATCTTACCGATGTCCATTCCGCTGGCGAGGTGAATCCCATCCGGTGAAAAGGCGACGCAGACAGACCAGTTGTGGTCGTACTGATCTTTGCCGAGAAGGGTCATGAGCTCGGTGCCGGTGGTGACTTCCCAGATCTTGATGTCTTTGTTGTGGCTGCCGCGGGCCAGCATGAGGCCGTCGGGGGAAAGGGAGAGGCTGACGACATTGTGATCGTAGCGTGTAAAGAGAAGCTTCTTCGATTCGCCGGTGGTTGGGTTCCACAGGCGGATGGTACGGTCCTCGCTGGCAGTGGCCAGCGTCTGGCCGTCCGGCGTGAAGACGACGGATCGAATGTCTGCCGTATGTCCTCTCAGTGAGCGCAGGAGGCGTCCGGTTTCGATATCCCATAGCCGAACAAGCCGGTCGACTCCTCCGCTGGCGAGAGTCAATCCGTCCGGCGCGAAGGCCACCGACCAGACCCCATGCGAATGGCCGCGATACGTGGTCAGTTCCCGCGCCCCCGTCTTCCAGTATTCGAGAAAATCGATTGAGGCAGGTCCTGTTCCCGACGGTGTTGGGAGTGGAGAGGGAGCAGGAGCAAGTTGGGAAGCCGTTTGGTCGGCCATATTCAATGATCCTTAAAGTTTTGGCGAGGTGAAGCGGTCTACGGCGACTGGCTTGATTGCAAACCGCCGATTCGCGCCAGTAGAATTCGTGTAAGCCTGGGGTGATCGTAAGAGAAGGTTTGTCATCAAGTCAAGCTGGCTAGCAGGATGCTGAAAAAGGCCGCCAGCGGCGTTCTCGCGTCGCTCAGAGGCTCAACGTACCGAAGCGTACGCCTCGCCTCTTCGCTCGCTGCG
>DATIQH010000124.1:0-1565 GCA_035471155.1 Nitrospiraceae bacterium
AAAGCCTTTGGCTATAACCCGTCATTTCTCTATCCTGCGAACGACGGTATCAAAGTGCTTCCGGAAGCGTTCGTGCCAGGGATCGACGGTATTACCCATGGTGCGGAACTTATGGAAGTGGACACCAAGCGTCGTCGTGCCATCTTCCGTGATCAGGTACGGGGCGGAACCAGAGAAGAACGATATGAGTCGCTGGTCTCGACGATCCCGATCCCGGAGCTGGTCCGTCGGTGTCTCGATTTCCCCGCTCCATTGAAAGACGCAGCGGCCGCGTTACGCTGGGTCTCAGTCTACAATATCAACTTGGGGATTGGCCGCGAGCAGGTGTCGGATAAGCACTGGATCTATTTCCCTGAGATAGAGTATCCCTTCTATCGCGCCGGATTTCCCATGAACTTTTCTCCTTCATTGGGGCGACCTGGCTGCAGCTCAATGTATGTGGAGATGTCACACAAGCCGACTGAGCACCAATCTGCGGAGCAGTTGATCGGTCGGGTACGCGCCGGCATGGAACAGGCCGGCATCCTTCGCCCTGACGATGAGCTGGTGGTGTCGGATGTCAAAGATCTTCACTATGCCTACGTCTATTTCGATCACCATCGTGCGAAGGCGATACCGGCCATCCTCGCGGAGCTTGAGCGCAAGGGGATCTACTCGGTCGGTCGTTATGGGCGCTGGGAACATACATCGATGGAAGATGCCATCGGGCAAGGGAAGCAAGTCGCGGAGCGTCTGAGATCTTTTCGCGAGCATCGAGCATCAGCCTGAGGAACGTGGCGTGGAGAGCGTCTGTCATGTCATTACCAAACTGGAGTTGGGCGGCGCACAAGAAGTCGCACTTTATGCTGTATCACATCTTGATCCAAGCAAATTCCGCCCTCTGCTTGTCGCAGGTCCAGGGGGCCTGCTCACGGATGAAGCCAAAACCCTCTCAGGTGTCGATGTCCACATCCTGCCCTCGCTTGCCCGGCGAGTTCATGTCTTTGCAGATCTTGTTGCGCTCGTTGAACTGACCAATCTGTTTCGTCGACTGCGTCCGGCGATTGTCCATACTCATAGTTCGAAGGCCGGTATTCTGGGACGGTGGGCCGCATGGTGCGCGCGAGTACCTGTGATTATTAATACCATTCATGGGTACGGCATCACACCGGCCCAAGCACCGAGGTTGCGCCGTATCTTGATCCTGCTTGAACGTATGACGGGGTGGATTACGACCCACTGGATAGCCGTTGCGCAGGCCGATATTGAGAAAGGGATTGTGTGGGGGTTGTTCGACCGGACGCAAGTGTCGGTCGTGAGGCCTGGCATTGATCCTCTGCCATTCCAAACTTCAATCGATACGACCACACGACATGCAATACGGGCAGAGTTCGGGGCCGGACCTTCTGACTTCTTGGTGGGGACGGTCGCCTGTTTAAAGCCACAGAAAGCGCCGGAGGATTTTGTGGCTGTGGCCAAACATGTGTGTGAGGCGGTACCCAATGCTCGGTTCGTCATGATCGGAGATGGAGATCTACGTCCAAGAATCGAATCGTTGATTGAAGCCAAGGGGATTTCTTCGCGAC
>DATIQH010000125.1:0-1508 GCA_035471155.1 Nitrospiraceae bacterium
ATTCTCGAACTGGCTAGGCATGCTGGAAATTGCCATTGCCGTGATGATCGCAGCCAAGCCGATCTCCGCACGGATCTCAGCCGCCGGCAGCGCGCTGGCCGTGATGCTGTTCTTGGGCACCCTCAGTTTCATGCTGTCCACACCGCCTGTGTGGGAGGCCAGCTTGGGCGGGTTCCCCGCTCTGTCGGTCGCGCCGGGGCAATTCCTATTGAAGGATCTGGCCTTGTTGGGAGCATCGATCTGGACATTGGGTGAAGCGCTCACCTGTACGCCTCGTGATAGATAGCATCAATCTGTAGATCACGATAGGAGATCAAACGATGAGAGCCATAGCGGTGCTTCCCGGACAGCCCAACTCAATCCATCTCGCCGAATTGCCCAAGCCATCGGTCCACGAAATCCCCAATGGCCGGGGCGTGTTGGTACAAGTGCTGCGGGTCGGCGTCGATGGCACGGATAAAGAGATCAACGCGGCGGAATATGGCCAAGCTCCTCCCGGCTATGACTTCCTCGTGATCGGCCACGAGTGTTTTGGCCGGGTGCTGGAAGTCGGCCCCAACGTCACGGAGTTCATGCCGGGCGATTATGTGGTTCCAACAGTCCGGCGCCCCGGCGGCAGCTTCTACGATCAGATCGGCCAGTACGACATGACCAGCGAGGATATCTACTACGAGCGAGGAATCAATCTCCGCCACGGATATCTCACCGAGCTGTTCATTGATGATCCGGAATATCTTGTCAAAATTCCGAAAGGACTCAAAGACGTCGCAGTGTTGTTGGAGCCGACCTCCATTATCGAAAAAGGCATCATACAGGCCTATGAAGCCCAGCGACGGTTTAAGGTCTGGCGACCGAAGAAAGCGGCGGTGCTGGGTGCTGGAACTGTGGGATTGCTCGCGGCCCTCTCGCTGAAGATGAAGGGCTTCGATGTCACCAGTTTTGGGAAAGAAAGCAGGCCGTCGCGCAATCTCGATCTCCTGGAGGAATTGGGCGTGCGGTACATCTCGACGAATGATCTGTCGATCCGGGAAGCCGCAAAACGCTTTGGTCCGTTCGATCTCATGTTCGAAGCGACGGGCTATTCACCGGTGGCGTTCGAGGCGATGGAATGTCTCGGCAAAAATGGAGTGTTGGTGTTGGCGAGCGTGACAGGAGGCGACCGCAAGCATTCTGTCCCGGCAGACAAAATCAACCTGGATTTCGTGCTCGGAAACAAACTGGTCGTTGGGACGGTCAATGCCAATCGCGAATACTTCGAGGCTGGCGTCTACGACTTTGCGCGAGCTGAGCTGGAATTCCCTGGTTGGCTCCCGAAGTTGCTGACCCATCCGGTCACAGGGCTTGAGAATTATCAAGAGATGATGCAGACGCTCACGACGGAGCGCGGTGCGATTAAGGTCTTTGTGAACGTCTCATATGAATGAGCCCTATCGTCAGTTACCAACGGCCACATGTCAATCGTGGAAAGCAGGGTACTCAGTTGACAGAAGACGATTGCCGCATGATGC
>DATIQH010000126.1:0-19146 GCA_035471155.1 Nitrospiraceae bacterium
GGGCAAGGAACCTTGTCGTGGGAACTGGAGATCAGGGGGCGAATCCGCAGTGCGAATGAGGCTGGCGTATCGGATCTCTTGGCCAGGGAGGAGAACCGGCGAGCCGTTACGCTGCAGATTGTGGGTGGAGTGGCGCAGGCCTATTTCGATCTTCGGCAATTCGACATGCAGTTGGAGATCTCCAAGCGCACATTGTCGGCGTGGGAGGAGTCGGTGAGAATCGGTCAAGCACGGCTCCGGCAGGGCCTGATCAACAAGCTAGATGTTGACCAATTTGAGGCGGAGCGGGAAAATGCCGTTGCCCGCATTGCGGAACTGAAGCGTCAAATGATTCAAAAAGAAAACGAACTCAGCGTGCTGCTGGGAAGGAATCCCGGTCAAATTGCCAGGGGGCGATCGCTGACCGAACAAATGATGCCGCCTGTAGTGCCAGCCGGTCTTCCCTCGGAACTGCTTCAACGTCGCCCAGATGTTGTGCAGGCGGAGCAACAATTGATTGCAGCTACCGCGAGGATCGGGATGGCAAAAGCCGAACGGTTTCCTAAACTGTCGCTCACAGGATTCCTCGGTGTGGCGAGTCCAACTCTATCGGATCTTGTGTCGCCGGCAAGCAATTTCGGGGTCCTCGCTCCGGTACTGACCGGCCCCTTGTTGAATGCCCAAACGTTAGGGTTTCAACAGCAGGCCGTCGAAGCTCAAGCCAAACAGGCTGTGGCCCAGTACGAACAAACAATTCTCGTCGCGTTCAGGGAAGTTGAAGACGCGTTGGTAGGGGTCAGCACGGCCCGTGAGCAAGCGGCCGCCCAGGAAAGGCAGGTCAATGCCCTGCGGTCGGCCTTGCATCTTGCCAATTTACGATACAAAGGCGGCTTAGCGAACTATTTGGATGTCCTCATCGCGCAACGGAGCCTTTTCGTGACGGAATTGGCGCTTGCCGCCACCCAAAGGCTCCATCTGGTGTCGGTCGTACAACTCTACAAGGCCCTTGGTGGCGGCTGGTCGCCGGGCGAAACGGGTCGCGAGCGCCCGGGTTCGTCTGTGCCGCCAGGGGGCCGGGGATGATGTGGTGTAGGGCAGGGAGTTCCCACCGACGGTCGATTCACGACCTTCATGAAGGAGGTAGCCATGCCGAAACGCACGACACAAAAAGAGGACACACCGAAAATGAAGCGTATCATCTTCGGAAAAAGAGCGTCTGCTTCTCGCGGGCCATCGCAAGGTGAGATTGAGCGGCGCGCCTATCAGATTTTCCTCGAACGCGGTGGTACGGACGGCCATGCCGAAGAGGATTGGCTGCAGGCAGAAGATGAGCTTCGCCGAGAGAAAGGAAAGGCATGAGGGACGATGATGGAAAAACCGGCTGACACGCAGCATCCTATTCATGACCTGCTCAAGCGGCGATGGAGCCCGCGCGCCTTTTCCGACCAACCGATCGAAGCGGAGAAGCTCCACATGCTCTTTGAGGCCGCCCGGTGGGCGCCATCCTCCAACAACGAGCAACCCTGGCGATTCATCGTCGCAACTAAGGACCATGAGACGGAGTGGAACCGGCTCCTGGCTTGTCTGGTGGAAGGCAATCGCAAATGGGCCTCCCGCGCGCCGGCTCTGATCCTGTCCGTAGCGAGCCTGAACTTTCAGGAAGATTCCACACCGAATCGGCATGCCTTTCACGACACCGGCATGGCGGTCGAGAATCTTGTGCTCCAAGCCACCGCGCTTGGACTTTCGACGCACCAGATGGCGGGCTTCGACGTGGAGAAGGCGCGCGCAGACCTCAAGATTCCGTCAGGCTACGAGCCGGTTGCGATGATTGCGGTGGGCTATCCGGGCGATCTCGCTTCCCTTTCCGACCGGCTGCGTGAACGAGAACTGCGACCACGAAGCCGCCAGTTCATTTCAGAGTGGACGTTTTCCGGGCAGTGGGGAGACCCTCTGCAGTAGCAGTGTCATGAAGGAGGTAGGCAGATGGGATCCTTGAACGGAAGAGTGGCGATTGTGACGGGGGCCTCCAATGGAATCGGTCGAGCGATCGCGGAGCGATTGGGTGAAGATGGCGCTATTGTCGTGGTGAACTACAATCAAAGCGATGACAAGGCCAAGCAGGTCATCAAGGGTATTCAAGCCAAAGGTGGCAAAGCAGTTTCTGTCCAGGCTGACATGAGCCAGGTGGCCGATGCATGCCGCCTTGTCATCGAAACGGTGAAGCAGTTCGGTCGGCTCGACATTCTCGTCAACAATGCCGGGCGATTTATGCCCAAGGCGCTTCTCGACACGACAGAAGCTGACTTCGACCAGATCATCGCCTTGAACGCCAAGGGCCCCTACTTCGCGATGCAGGAGGCGGCCAGCGTGCTCAAAGAGGGTGGCCGCATCGTGAACATTTCGACTGATGGAACCCATTTGAGTTTTCCCGGTGCAACGGCTTATCTTGGCAGCAAAGGAGCGCTGGAGCAGTATACGAAGGGATTGGCGCAGGAGCTCGCTCCACGAGGTATTACCGTCAACACGGTCTCGCCGGGCTTTACCGAAACGGGCATGATGACGGATCAATTCCGCCAGATCGGCATTCAGATGTCGCCGTTGAAGCGGCTCGGTCTCCCCAAGGACATTGCCGACGTGGTGGCATTCGTCGTCAGTGAAGAGGCGCGGTGGTTGACGGGGCAGAATATCCATGCGGGCGGCGGCATCGTTATGTAGGAGGGAACGGATGGGGCGGGAGAATGTTCCCAGAGGCCAGATGTAGGCACTTGAGATCTCAGATGGATCGACAGAGACCCGAAATCAAACATCTGTCCAAAACAGATCCGGTCATGCGACGGTTGATCCATGAAGTGGGTCCCTTCACCTTAACTCCACGAGCGAAGCGATCACCGTTTGAATCGTTGGCACGAGCTATTGCGTATCAACAGCTGCACGAGAAAGCGGCTGAGAGTATTTTGCGCCGGTTCGTCGCCTTGTTTTCCACGGGGCGGTTCCCTCGACCAGCCGATTTGCTTGCGATGAACGAGCAGGCGATTCGCGGCGCAGGCTTTTCACAAGCCAAGGTTGCGGCGCTTCGCGATCTGGCTGCTAGAACGCTCGACGGTACCGTGCCGACAGGCGCTATCGTTCGGAAACTCGACGATGAGGCGATCATCGAGCGGCTCATCGCGGTCCGTGGCATTGGCCGTTGGACGGTCGAAATGTTGTTGATCTTTCAATTGGGGCGCCCGGACGTCCTGCCGGTCGACGACTTCGGTGTGCGCAACGGATTTCGCATCGCCTATGGCAAGCGTTCGATGCCGAAGCCGAAAGAGGTGCTGCGATACGGAGAACGCTGGAAGCCCTACCGCACTGCCGCAGCCTGGTATCTCTGGCGGGCGGCGGATCGCTCCAAGAAACCGTGAAACGTAAGACGTAAAAGGTGAAATGTGAGACTGCTGAGTACTCTTCCTCCTAAGCCTTTCACGTTTTACGTTTCACCTTTCACGAACGACAGGGTTGCCCATGGCCGATGAGCAGAAGCGACTCGATTCCAATGTCGCGGGCAACTTCTTTGTCGATGCGACCTGTATCAACTGCGATACCTGCCGGCAATTGGCGCCGATGAGTTTCGAAGAAGTCGGCAATTTTTCCGCCGTGACCAATCAGCCGACCGATGAGGGGCCAATTCACCAGGCCTATCAAGCGCTCCTTGCCTGCCCGGTCGGTTCGATCGGTACCGAGCACAGCAACCCTTCCCAGCTGAAAGAAGCCATGGCGAGCTTTCCGCTCCAAATTGAAGGGGAGGTGTCTTACTGCGGTTTTAACTCTGAGAAGTCGTTCGGCGCGAATAGCTTCTTCATTGAACATCCTGACGGCAACTGGCTCATCGATTCACCGCGTTATCTCAAACATCTCGTCGAGGCCTTCGAACGCAAGGGCGGCATCGCGTACATCTTCCTCACGCATAAAGACGATGTGGCTGACGCAGAAAAATATGCCGCGCACTTCAGTGCGAAACGGATGATTCATCGGGCGGACGTCGAAGCGGCTCCTGACTCCGAATGGATTATTGAGGGGATTGACAGTCTGCAAGTCATGCCGCAGTTTCAGGTCATCCCTGTGCCGGGCCATACGGCAGGCAGCATTGCGCTGCTCTACAAGAATCGGTTTCTCTTTACGGGGGATCATCTCTGGTGGGACTCCACGCAGAAAAGGCTCGGTGCTCCGACCCAGCTGGTGTGGAGGAGGCATATACTGATGGACTCCATCAAGAAACTCCTCGACTACCCTTTTGAATGGGTGCTGGCCGGGCATGGGGATCGGACGTGCTTGCCGGCTGACGAGATGCGCGCACAGTTGCGGGCGCTGGTCGAGCGCCGCCAGACCACCAGGGTTCTGTCGTAGCGATGTTCATGCGTTTCGCCCGGTGGATCGACCGCAATATTCTTTCCCTCGGCCGTGAGATGCGGCTTTCCTATTTGCCGCCTCTCATGGTCTACATGGCCTACGGCATCTCCGGCCTCACCGGTATCGTCGGAACCTTCTTCGTCAAGGACTACCTCGGCCTCTCCGCATCCTTCCTTGCAGCTCTAGGATTTTGGGCCGGTATTCCCTGGGCGCTCAAGATGCCGATCGGACATCTCGTCGATCTCTTATGGCGCTGGAAAGGCTGGCTTGTGGTCCTTGGAGCGGGACTGTTGGCCACCAGTCTTGGGATCATGGCGGCATTGATCGGAAGTCGGGAAGCCATGACCGCCATCCTGCCGGCGGAAGTCTGGTATGTCATCAGCACGTTGCTCGGGCCGATCGGCTATGTGGTGCAAGACGCAGTGGCGGATGCGATGACGGTTGAAGCTGTGCCACGAGTGGATGAACGGGGGCAGCCGTTCGACCAACCAACACTCAAGCTCATGCATACCACCATGCAGACGCTCGGGCGGGTAGCGATCATCGGTGGCGGGATTCTGGTGGCGCTGGTCAATGTGTATGTCTTCTCTGGAGTCGACGGACTTGCACAAACCGAGATCGTTCGTCTCTATAAGCAAGTCTATCTGATGGCGCTCGTCATCCCGTTTATTTCAGTCTTCGGGCTGGCGATGGCTTGGTGGCTGCGGCGACAGCACAGGCAACAGCTCACTCAACAGGGCTTCTCGCGTGAACAGGCCGGGCAGATGGTGGACGCACGGGAATCGTTGGGTGAACCGACGAAGCCCAACTGGTGGATTCTGGGCGGGAGCCTCGTCTTCGTTCTGTTCACACTCACGGTCGGATTCGGCGGTTTCTCCTATAGCGAAGAGATTGTCTTTGCCGGCTCGATGGCCATCGTCTTGTTCTTGATGGCGAGACTGATTCGAGAGCTGGAGCCGGATAAACAATTCACTCTAGTCGGGACGGCAGTCGTTGTCTTCATCTTCCGCGCCATTCCTGGAACCGGGCCAGGGGCGACCTGGTGGATGATCGACCAACTGAAATTCGATCAGCAGTTTCTCTCCATCCTCTCGCTGATCGGCAGCACTTTAACCTTAGTAGGGATGTTTGTCTTTCGCCGCTTCATGGCCGAGCGGTCGATTGCCTATGTCGTGGGGTTTCTTACGGTGATCGGAACTATTTTGACGCTCCCGATCGTGAGCATGTTTTACGGCCTGCACGAATGGACAGCCAAAATTACAGGCGGGATCGTCGATGCGCGATTCATCGCCTTGATCGATACGGCGCTGGAATCGCCACTCGGACAGATTTCAATGATTCCCATGCTGGCCTGGATTGCCAATTCAGCGCCTGCAAACCTGAAAGCCACCTTCTTCGCTGTGATGGCGTCGTTCACGAATCTGGCTCTGTCGTTAAGCCAGCTCGGAACGAAATACATGAATGAAATCTATGTAGTCAGCCGGGAGGTCCGTGACCAGGTTTCCGGCGCCGTTCAAACGCCGGCCGACTATAGCCAGCTAGGTTCGCTCCTCATTGCGCAATTGGTTCTTGGCCTGGCCCTCCCCTTCGCCGCAATCGTGTTTGCCAAGGTCACCCGCTTCAAAAGCGCATGACGGTTCTGCTGCAATCGCAGATCCGCTGCTGCGACAAGCCTGGCCACTGCCGAGCGTGGCCAGGCCGACGAATGCTGGAGGTGTTTATCCGTTCGCCAAGACTCATCAAAGGGGCGAACGGCTCACACGAAGTGCGGTATGTACCTCCTCGGTCCTGCGCGCCTCCGCGCGTCGGTCTCGCGACGCGGCTTTGCGATTTTGCCACGAACCGTCGTGAGAAAAGAGTCCGTCATCGTGGGGCGATGGAGCCGTTGACATGCCGCGGGCTTCTCGCTAGGGCCCAACGACTGATCTTATGGCCCATCCCTGGCATCCCATTGACTTGTGCGGTATCATGGGCATCTGAAAGAAGCTGGATTGGAAACAGAAGAGCCTGCTTCATCCCGGCAGGTTGTTCAAAATGGCCTTCCAGCAAGGCCGCAGCGAGCGAAGGGGCGAGGCGTACTATCCAGTACGTTGCGGCGTTGAGCGATGCGAGAACGCAGCTGGCGGTCATTTTCAACAACCTGACAAGAAAGGGGGCGACCGGTTTCGACGGGGATACTAAGGTCAACGGTGCATGTCGAGCTCTCGGGGTCTCGTAAATCCTCCGGGAAAATGTAACTGCCAATCAAGAACTGGCACTCGCAGCTTAATACCCTGCGACGTTCCTCCACCTGAGGCCCGCGGGGGTGGTCGGAGCGCGATACAGCGGGCTGGTCCGAAGCTGGTGCTCAGCGGCTAAGGACGAGACAATACTGGGCTAGTGGCCAGTCTAAGCTAGCCGGTGGGCGTGGGTGGCTGCGAAACTAAAACGATCGGCTACACATGTAGATCCGTTGTGCTGAAGGTCTTCGGACCCGGGTTCAACTCCCGGCGCCTCCACCAAACCGCACTTCGTGCGTTCCGGCGGCTCATCAGGCGAAGCCTCTCTTCCTTGATGCCGCCGGATAAATACCTCAAGTGGTTGTATTCATTTCTCGCTCGACCCGGAGCCATATGATGGTTCCGGGCGACGGGATGAAACACTTCCAGTAAATCCCAATCATATGCGCGTGCGTGCCGCTGGCCTCTTCATCGCTTTATCGTGATGGATATCGGCGGATGCAACTCTGAGGAGTCGGTCGCTCAACAGATTGTGGCAGTCGGCCTCATGCCCTCGCAGCTTCGCGCGTCTATCGCGCATGGCATCTCGACGAGCTTGTCTCGAATTCTCGTGAATCCGGCAGAGCTTCGCGGGCAGAGCTTATCGCGCCGGCTTCCCCTCGCGTTTTGCAGGGCTGCTGACCGGTGGTGCTCCGGCCAGGAAGGGATAGACCACGCCCGCGATGGCGCCGCCCAGGATCGGCGCGACCCAGAAGAGCCAGAGTTGTTGCAGCGCCCAGCCGTCGGCAAAGACGGCGGTGGCGGTGCTGCGCGCGGGGTTGAGGGACAGATTGGTCACCGGAATCCCGGCCCAATTGATCAGCCCCACCGCGAGGCCGATGGCCAAGGGCGCAAACCCCTGCGGCGCACGGCTGTCGGTCGAGCCCAGAATGATCAAGAGGAAGAAAAAGGCGAAGACCGCTTCGGCGCAGAAGCCGGCCACGAGGGAATAGCCCCCGGGGGAATGCTCGCCGTAGCCGTTGGAAGCGAAGCCGCCGGGCACGAATCCCGCCCGTCCGGTGGCGATGAGATAGAGCACCCCGGCTCCCAGAATCCCGCCAATCACTTGGGCGGCGATGTAGCCGGGAACCTCGTGCGCCGGGAACCGCTTGCTGAGCAGGAGCCCGATGGTCACGGCGGGATTGATATGGCAGCCGGAGATATGGCCAAAGGCGTACACACTGACGACCACGGCCACGCCGAAGGCGAGGGCAATTCCGACGACGCCAATGCCGAGGTGCGGAATCCCGGCGCTCAGGAGCGCGCTCCCGCAGCCGGCAAAGACTAACCAGAAGGTGCCGAGCGCTTCAGCCGCCAGTCGTGCTCCCATCGTATCCTCCTTACCCGTGCGAGCCTGTCGCGCACTATGCCCGGCCAGGCCAGAAAGTGCAAGCGGTCTGGGCGAGACGGGCTACGGCAATGATCGTGGCTGCCAAGCTGGAACAAAAGGGGTAGAATACCGCCTCGAACAGGGACTCAACGGAGCGGAGGAGGAACTGAGCATGAAAGAGTATCGTGTTACGTCCGGCTCACCACTCAATTTAGATCGGTATGACCCTGACGGCACCGGCAATTATCAGAAGACTGATCAGGGTAAAGAGAAAGCGAAATCGATCACGGCAGAATTGACAGGGCAGTTAGGGAAACTCCAAGAACGGCTCTATGCCAACGGGACTCGATCGCTGCTCATCGTATTGCAGGGGATGGATACTAGCGGCAAGGATGGGACAATCAAGAGCGTGATGTCCGGCGTGAACCCGCAGGGCTGTAAAGTGGTGTCTTTCAAAGCTCCGTCGTCGGAGGAACTGGGTCATGACTTCCTGTGGCGAGCGCACCAAAAGGTGCCGTCCAAGGGCCAGATTGGCATCTTCAACCGTTCACATTATGAGGATGTGCTCATCACACGTGTCCATGGATGGGTATCGGACAAGGTAGTGCAACAACGGTTCAATCAGATCAAAGAGTTCGAGGAGTTGCTTTATGAGAACGGGACGACCATCCTCAAGTTTTTTCTCCACATCTCGAAGACTGAACAAAAAAATCGGTTGGAGGTACGGATTCAGGATCCGGAGAAGCGATGGAAATTCAATGAAGGAGATCTCGAAGAACGAAAACTGTGGAAGAACTATATGGAAGCGTTCGAGGATATGATGATCGCCACGAGCACCGATCATGCGCCTTGGTATATCGTACCGGCCAATCGGAAATGGTATCGGAATCTCGTGGTGGCGGATCGTGTTGTCGATGCGTTGGAAGATATGAAACTGAAGACGCCACCCGCTCCTGCCGGGGTCAACTTCGATACCTTGAAGATTGTGTAATGAGTCGGTAACCGTAGCGTTTGGGACTTTGAGGCGATGCACACCTAGCTCGGGCCGTTTCTTGACACCTTGGGCGGGGCTATATTAGCATGCGCAGCCAGATCGATAGGCGCGTAGCTCAGGGGGAGAGCGCTACCTTGACACGGTAGAGGTCGACGGTTCAAGACCGTCCGCGCCTACCATCAGCTGAGAGTATCCGTTTGCCTCTTGCAGGCGGAACGGCATTGTTGTTTCTTGTGCTTGATCGAATGAATGCGCGTCATGAAAGTTACGCTTAAGAATGGCAGCAGTCAGGATATTCCTGCTGGCCAAACCGTTGGGTTTGCCCTATCGGTTCTCGGCCTGACGCTTGGCCCCGACATCCTTGCGGCTAAGGTGAATGGCCAAACGGTAGATCTCTCGTGTGCCTTAACAGAAGATGCTGAGGTGACCCCACTGAGATTTGACAGCGCTGAGGGCCGTGAGGTCTACCGCCATAGCAGCACTCACATTATGGCTCAAGCCGTCAAAGAGGTCTTTCCTACGGCGCAACTGACGATCGGTCCGGCGCTCGAGGACGGGTTTTTCTATGACTTTGCCTTTGAGCGCCCATTTACGCCGGAAGATCTCGAAAAAATTGAGGCTCGAGCGAAGGACATCGTCAAGCGCGCGCTTCCTGTAAAACGATCAGAATTATCGAAGCAAGATGCGGTGAAGCTTTTCCAGGAACGCGGGGAAGCCTACAAGGTTGAGTTGATTCAAGGACTGGCCGACGGACAGACTATTTCAGTCTATAGCCAGGGTGAGTTCACCGATCTCTGCCGAGGCCCGCATCTTCCAACGACGGGTCATGTCGGCGCATTCAAGCTCCTGAACACGGCTGGAGCATATTGGCGCGGCGACGAACGCAATCCCATGTTGCAGCGGATCTATGGAACTTCTTTTCCAACCCAGCCGGAACTCGATGCGCACCTTGCGCGGTTAGAAGAGATAAAACGACGAGATCACCGAAAGGTCGGGAAGGAACTCGACTTGATCTCGATTCAGGATGAAATCGGTCCCGGCCTGGTGCTCTGGCATCCGAAAGGCGCGACGATCCGGTTATTGATCGAGAACTTTTGGCGCGACCAGCATATTCAAAACGGGTATGAACTGGTGTACTCCCCTCACGTCGCCCGGCTGGATCTCTGGAAAACCAGCGGCCACGTCGACTATTACCGCGATAACATGTTCGTTCCTATGAAGGTTGAAAACAGCGAGTACCAGCTCAAGCCGATGAATTGCCCGTTTCATATCATGATCTACAAGTCGCATCTGCGCAGCTATCGAGACCTCCCCATCCGTTACGGCGAACTGGGAACGGTCTACCGGTATGAACGGACAGGCGTCCTCCACGGCCTGCTGCGGGTTCGCGGGTTTACACAAGACGACGCGCACCTGTTCTGCCGGCCGGATCAGATCGAAAGCGAAGTCAGCAAGGTCCTAGACTTCACGTTCTTCGTTCTCGGCACCTTCGGGTTTACCGAATTTGAAGTCTATCTCTCCACCAAACCGGAAAAGTCCGTCGGCTCGGAAGAACGCTGGGCCCAAGCCACGAGCGCGCTTGAAGCGGCATTGAAGGGGCGAGGAGTCGCCTACCAGATCGATCCGGGCGAAGGCGTATTCTACGGACCAAAAATCGACATCAAAATCAAAGATGCGCTGGGACGATCCTGGCAATGCTCAACCATTCAAGTCGACTTCAATAATCCTGAGCGGTTCGAATTAGGCTATATTGGGGAAGACGGTAAGGTTCACCAGCCGATCATGATCCATCGAGCTCTGATGGGATCGATCGAACGATTCTTCGGCATTCTCATCGAACACTTCGGCGGCGCTTTTCCAACCTGGCTTGCCCCGGTTCAGGCGATGGTCATGTCCATCACGGACAACCAGCGGCCTTATGTTGCCGAGGTGGTTGCTCAATTCAAGGCTGCGGGACTTCGAGCTGAAGCAGACCTTCGGAATGAAAAAATCGGTCTTAAAATTCGAGAAGCGGAGAAGGCAAAGGTTCCCTTTATGTTCGTGGTCGGCGACCGAGAAGTGCAGAGCGGAACTCTGGCTGTCCGGGGCCGAAGCGGGGCCAATCTGGGCAGTATGACCGTTGCGGGAGCGCTGGACCTGCTCCGCGCGGATCTCAAACCGGCAGGCCAGCAACATTCACTAATACAATAAGAGGTGTCTTATCGTCCCCAAACTACGAGTGAACCGGGAAATCAGAGTGCGCGAAGTTCGGGTAATCGGCCCAGATAGTGAACAGCTCGGCATTCTCCTTACGGCGGATGCGTTCAAACAGGCACAAGAAAATGGTTATGACCTTGTCGAGGTCGCGCCGACATCTGTGCCGCCCGTGTGCCGCATTATGGACTACGGGAAATACAAGTTTGAGCTGAGTAAGAAGGACCATCAAAATCGGCGCCATCAAAAATCGACGCAGGTGAAGGAAATTAAGTTGCGCCCTCGGACAGATAAGCATGACTTGGAGATCAAGATTCGACAGATTAAAGGATTTTTGGCCGATGGGAACAAGACCAAAGTTCTCTTAACATACCGTGGTCGTGAGATGGCGAATCAGGAGATGGGCCGAACGCTCATGAATACGGTCATCGCAGAGTTGGAACAGGTGGGGACGATCGAGTACGCCCCTCGCATGGAAGGGCGGAGCTTGATTATGATCGTGGCGCCGAAGTAGCACAATCGGCCTGGTATTAACCTAAGGAAGCACCGACATGAAGAATAGGAAAATGAAAACCCATAGTGGCGCCAAAAAGCGCTTTGCCCGCACCGGATCCGGAAAGTTGGTCAGGCGAAAGGCTGGGAAACGCCATATCCTCACCAGCAAGACGCAGGACCGGAAGCGCCGATTGAGCGGCACGGTGCTTGTGGATAAGACCAAGACGCAGGCACTGGATCGCTTATTGCCTTACAGCTAAAGTAGAATGCCGAAATCGCGTTAACCAAAAGGAGTACTGACTCATGCCTCGCGCAAAAGGTGGTCCCAAAACAAGACATCGGCGGAAAAAACGGCTGAAGTTGGCCAAAGGACAGTATGGAGGGAAGAGCCGTCTGTTCCGTACGGCAACAGAATCAGTCGATAAGGGTCAGGCGTATGCCTATACCGGACGGAAAAATCGGAAACGGGATTTCCGCGTGTTGTGGATTGCGCGCATCAATGCGGCAGTTCGGGCGCATGGGTTGACCTACGGCCGGTTTATCAATGCCCTGAAGAAGGCCAATATTCTCTTGGACCGGAAGGTCTTATCCGATATGGCCATCAAGGACGCCACAGGGTTTGAGCAGCTGGTCGGTCTTGCAAAGCAGCACGTCGCTCCCGCTAGGGCGTAAACGAGAACACAGGCTGAGGATTCCCTCCGAAGAGTTTTGTTGGGAGTAAAATGTAAGTCTTGAGGAATGTGCTGACCGACACAGGCCTCAAGACCATTCGGCCAGCTCCGTCAGATCAAGCTCGAACGCAACTGCTGGAACCGCGATCTGCCAGCGTTCGAGCACTTCAGGGTGTAGCTCCCCAATCACACCAACCTGTTTTCCCTCGGATACGATGCTCCCCACTCGACCGGCGAGAAACGAAGGATGCTGGATCGGTTCCAGGCTGTAGGCTTGGCTGACATAATACAACAGGGTGTCTAGGCAGGAGTGGGCTTCGGAGAAATGAGCATCGGCATGGGCAATCATCACGCCAAGCATGGTCACGGTGCGTGACCCTTGGGGTTGTGAGAGATCGTAACGCGCTACTTCGCCGGCTTCGAACATCCGATGGGGATAAAAGGCCCGGTTCGATGCAGACTCCACCCGAAGCAACGACGGAAGCATCCATTGTCGAAGCGCGGAAAAGTTCTGGGACATCACATTGTCCACTTCAACAAGTCGTCCCCATTCGGTCCCTTCCAATCGCATCGCATCGCGCAGGTCCTGGGGGGAGCCGAGAATATTGGAAATGATTTCTTGAAACCCCATGCCGACCATGAGCGCCCTCACACGATCAGAGACCTCTTCGATGCGCGACAGTCCCCCGACCGTAAATTGTGAAGGCATCACTGGTGAAAAGTCTCCATACCCACGGCTGATCGCGACATCTTCGACCACATCCATCGCGTGCATGAGATCCTGCCGATAAAATGGAAGCGTCACTGTGACATTTTTACCCTTCGTCGTCACGTCATAGCCGTAGGCTGTTAGGGCCTTCGCGACTTCGTGGGCGCCGAGGGCCTGCCCAAGCGCCTGCTCGATCGTGCCGATGGGAAGCTTCCGTGACTTTGCAAGATCCTGCGGAGTCACGACCGATATGCCGAGCGCTGTCTTATAGGGATACCGTACCTCGATCGGTTCTATCACAGCGCCACGATCCGCAAGATTGGCGGCAAAGATGTTGAGGGTCAGGACGACCATCGAAAGGTCCGTGCCGGTCACTTCGACGAAGAGGGCATCGTCTCCCACCCGCACTTCTCCGGCTTCGCGGCTATTGATGATCGGCGGAAAAGAGAGGGCCTGACGCTTCGCATCGCACAAGAAGGGCAGGCGATCTTGGCCCGCGAGAATTCCACCGAACTCCAGACCCTTGGGATGAACGAGCAACATTTCTCCAAGCGTCATCACCATCTCCATCCCCAGCGGCGTGAATGACGCTTCGTCTGGTTTTACCAAATCATAGGTGATAGGAAACTCGATCGCTGCGAGCCGATAGAGTCCGATCGACACAGTCCGGCGTTTGCGTCCGAACATCTCGGCGAGCTTCTCTTGTGTCTGGATCAGCTGCGCGAGGCCTTCCTGGGTCACGCGGTAACCGACCGCAGTGCAGGCCGCCACGTAGGGCCTGACCTTCTCCAAGCCGTGAGCCACATTCAGCCGCTTGAGCGATTTTGATTTCGTTGTGAGAAAATCGTACTGCGCGCGTAAGCCCTGCCGCTTCACCCGAATCTGTCTGGCGATTCCTTCACAGCACCAGAGATCTGGGCGATTGCTATCTTGCAGCTCGATGCGCAACTCGCCTGTGTCGGGATTCTGTCCCTTCAATTCGCCCTTCACGAGCATCAACGACTCTTCGAGTTGCTCCCTGGTGAGCGGTCGGGGAGCCTCTCCCGGCGTTGCAAGCAATCCGTCGAGATCCTGTTTAAAAATGGTAATCGTGGGCATGGAATACCTAGAAGGACCCCTTGGTGGAGCGAATCAGATCAAGATTGTCGGTGAACAACTCGCGAATATCGTGAATGCCGAGCGCCACCATTGCCATACGATCGAGCCCCAATCCCCACGCAATCACCGGAACGGTCACGCCCAGCGGCAGGGTCACTTCTGGCCGGAATAATCCGGCTCCACCGAGCTCCATCCATCCGAGCTTCGGATGGCGTACGTGCAGCTCGACCGACGGCTCGGTGAAAGGAAAGTAGGCAGGGAGAAATTTGACCTCTTTAGCTTGCGCCACTTCACGGGCGAAGAGATTCAGCAGACCGAGCAACGTGCGAAAGTTGATGTCTTCACCGAGCACGATCCCTTCTACTTGGAAGAAATCTGTTGCGTGGGTTGCGTCCACTTGATCGTAACGGAAACAACGGGCGATGGAAAAATACTTTCCGGGCACGGCCGGTTGTAAGGCCAAGGTATGGGCTGAGACAGCTGTCCCCTGGCTCCGTAAGACTAGCCGGCGCGCGCGCTCCGCATCGAATGGATAGTTCCAACCGGTTGAACCGGTTTCACCGCCATTCTGGTGCGCTTGTGCGACCCGGGACAAGAAGGGCTCTTCAATCGACGAGGCATGGGCCGGCTCCTTGACGAAATACACGTCATGAATGTCTCGTGCCGGATGGAACTGCGGCATAAAGAGGGCATCCATGTTCCAGAACTCAGTTTCCACGAGCGAGCCCCGCATTTCCTGGAATCCCATGCTCACAAGTTTCGTCTTTACGGTATCGAGAAACTCGCGATACGGATGCTTCTTGCCTGGCGCAATCCGTGGCGCCCGGAGACTGATCGTGTATTTCCGGAAGCGTTTCGTCCGCCAGCTCCCGTCTTTCAACAGTTCAGGCGTCAGCTGAGAGACCTCTTCCGCGGCCCCCTCCCGAGAGAGCTGTTGAGCGGCTTCGACACCCGTTACAGAAAGCTTCAGCGTTCTGGTTACTCGGTCATCGATGCGGAATGGTTCCCGTGCGTTTCCGCGTTTGACGGCGTGATCCTGAATAACCTGCCGCTGTGCCTCGGGAAACGCCCGCAACTCACGAGGCGCTCCATGGAGCTGTTGTAGCAATCCTCTCATCGCTTCCGCCGTCTGGCTCGATCGGCCAGTCGATTCGACACAGCCGCCTTGAATGATGAGGAGCGCCCCCTCTTTTTTGAGTCGTCCGATCGCACCGCTCACCTCTGTCGGTTCGAGACCTTCCTGGGACTGAATGTCCTGAATCGTCAGGCGCTTGCCGACTTTGGCTGCATCGCGAGCGACAGACAGTATCCGTTCAATCGGCGAGTACTTTTCAAAATAGTGCTCACCGATTTTGGTGAGTGAGACGATCGGCGTCGTGGTTTCCGTATCCACGGTCAGCAACGATTTGGCGAGTAACCATTCGATGGCCATACTCAGTTGCGACGGTTCCAACCCTGTGGATTGCGCGAGCTGTTCAGGCTGAAGGGTTGCGGAAGGATTCGCTCCGAAGGTCGATAGGACTTTCACTTCGAGAGGATGGAGACTATCGATGAGGGAAGAAGTATCCACCCGAGAGGCCTATCGGTGAGCGGAGACGCGCTGTGGCGTCGTGGAAGAGGATTGGCCGGCTGCTCGTATTGCAGCAATTGTCGCGGCATAGTCATGACTTGAGAAAATGGCCGACCCGGCGACCAAGACATCGGCTCCCGCAGCCAGGACCTGGGCGGCATTGTCGATTTTCACACCGCCATCCACTTCAAGCAACGCACGACTTCCGATCCGATCGATCATCGCGCGAGCGGTTGCTGTCTTCTGCAGGCAGGAGGAGATGAACGTTTGACCGCCGAAACCGGGATTGACCGACATAATGAGGACCAAATCGACATCGGCCAGGATTTCTTCAATCGTACTGAGAGAAGTGGCGGGATTCATGGTCACCCCGGCCTTGACGCCGTGTTCCTTGATCGACTGCACTGTGCGATGGAGATGTGGACAGGCCTCTACGTGAACTGTGAGATAGTCCGCTCCAGCCTCGGCGAACTCGGCGATAAACGCATCGGCGTTGGTGATCATGAGATGGACGTCGAGCGGGAGCTTGGTAACTTTTCTGAGCGCTGCCACGATCGGCGGACCGATGGTCAAATTCGGAACGAAATGTCCGTCCATGACGTCGATGTGAAGAAAGTCGGCACCCGCTTGTTCCACGGCCGCCACTTCCTCGGCCAGCCTGGCAAAGTCTGCTGCTAAGATCGAGGGTGCGATAAGAATAGGGCGTGCCATCACAACGCTTTCCTCAGTCGTGCGGCATAAAATCCGTCCATGGAGAACCGGTTGCCCATTGTTGAGAGAGCGCCTTGTTCGGTGACGAACTCCTCTGCCGCAGGCGGGAGCCAGGGGGTAACGGATTCGCGCTGGAATTCTCCATGCGTCCGACAGAATCGCGAAATGACGTCTTCGTTCTCTTCCGGCTCCGTAGAGCACGTACTATAGACCAGCACCCCGCCAGGCCGCAAGCATGAGGCAACCGCTTCGAGAATCTGACACTGGAGTGCTTGATGTCGAGGGAGCGCCTGCTCGCCTTTCCGCCATTTCGCTTCCGGATGTCGCCGTAACACACCGAGACCGCTGCAGGGCGCATCCACCAAAATCCTATCTAAAAATGGTGTGCCCGCTTCCGCTTTCTTCGCGGCGGAATATTCTGCTGTTTTGATCATAGGAACCCAATCGCGTGGCTGCCGAATATCGCCGACGATTGGTACGACAATCTGAACTCCGAGCCGGCGGCAGTTGCTTCGAACCAGATCAAGACGGTTCTCTTTTCGATCAACAGCGTAGATGACCCCTTTGTTCTGCATCAGAGCGGCCAGATGAGTCGATTTCCCTCCCGGCGCTGTGCAGGCGTCGAGTACGATGTCCCCGGGCTGAGGATCGAGCAAGGGGGGAATCAATTGCGCCGCTTCATCTTCCACATAGAAAGCGCCCTCGTAAAACCCAGGGAGCGAAGGCACAGGTCTTCCTTCTTGAATCAGAATACCGAACGGACTTACATCAGTCGGGTTGGCCGCAATACCGGCCCGGGCAAATGTGTCGAGCAGCGCCATCCTGGTCGTGATGAGCTGGTTCACCCGAAGCGTCAGTAGGGGCGCGATGCTGACTCCTTCGCAAGCCGCTTCCGCAGAGGCTAGGCCGAGGCGCTCCACCCATCGATGACAGAGCCAGTCCGGAACCGAGTACCGCACAGCAAGCGCCTGCGCGGCATCATGGTCCATACTGGGCCATGGCTGTGGCGGATAGCGCAAGAGCGTGCGCAACACCGCATTAACGAATCCACTCCAATCCCTGCCAACTGAGCCGGCAAAAGCCTTGGCCAGATTGACCGATTCGTTGACAGCGGCAGACTCCGGAATACGATCCAGGAACAGGAGTTGGTATGCACCGAGCCTGAGTACCATCTGCACGGCGACGGGAAGGCGGGGAAGCGGCTTTTCCAAGACCGGTGCAAGCCGCCAATCGATAGTCGCAAGACGCCGCAAGACGCCGTAGACGAGCTCCACCGTAAGAGATCGTTCCCTGTCATCGAACGAGCATCGCGCGAGCGCGCGATCTAACAAGACATCGACCCCTTCCTCACTCTTGATGGACTCCACGAGCAACGAGAGGGCGATCGCACGAGCTGACGGTACGGTCTGGGTAGTAAAGAAGGATCGAGAGCCAGAAGCCATAGGAGACTCAGAACGAGGATACATCGACCGTTTGATGAAGGGGCATGATCTAGGAAGAAGCCGATCCTCCCAGTCGCTCTCCAACGGCAACAGGATGGCCTGCCAAGTATTGTGATACAGCCATGCGACGGCTATTGGCCGGTTGCAACTCCGTCACGGCAAGGACTCCTTCCCCTGTCGCAACATGAATCGTCTTGGTGGTGACAGCGACGACTATCCCCGGGGGGCTCGTCACGGGTCCTGAAAGTGCCAGGGCACGCCAAATCGTCCAACGGTCACCTCCGGCCATAGTTGTGTAGGCGCCGGGCCAGGGAGAGAGTCCGCGGACCCGGTTGGCTAGAACGGTGGCCGGCAAGGCCCAATCGATCGCACCATCTTCCTTTTTCAGTAACGGCGCCAAGGTCGCCTGTGAAGCGTCTTGCGGCCTCGGCACAAGGGTGCCTGCCTTGAGTCGGGCAATCGTCTCAACCAGCAGTCTACCTCCGAGCTCAGCCAAACGTGGCGAAAGAGTGCCGGCGGTATCGTCCGGCGTAATAGGGATGACTTCTTGGAGCAACATGGCGCCGGTATCCATCCCCTCGTCCATCAGCATGGTCGTAATTCCTGTTTCCGTATCGCCGTTGATGACCGCCCACTGGATCGGGCCAGCGCCGCGATATTTTGGAAGAAGGGAACCGTGTACATTGATACAGCCGTGCGGAGGAAGCGAAAGGATCGCCGGAGGCAATATTCGCCCGAATGCTGCGACCGCAATCAGGTCCGGTTTCCAACCAGCCAGAGTCTGGAAGAAATCAGGGTCCTTCATCTTGATCGGTTGGAGCAGAGGGATCTCTTCTCGTTGGGCCAGGAGTTTTACCGGTGACGGTGTCAGGATTTGTCCTCGCCCCTTCGGGCGATCCGGTTGAGTGACAACGCCGACAACAGAATCGTCTGATTTCAACAGGGCCTCCAGCGAGGCTGATGCAAAATCCGGTGTGCCCATAAACACGAGTCGCATACTATCGCTTTAGCATTGCAGATGAGCGAAAGCAACTTGGATGCACGGACATTGCCTTGACTTGCCGTTCAGCGCTTTGTTAGCATCGGCCCGCGGGGTGGAGCAGCCCGGTAGCTCGTTGGGCTCATAACCCAAAGGTCGAAGGTTCAAATCCTTCCCCCGCAACCAATCCTTCCAATACTCTTGACCGACTTCTTCTGGCCGGTGGTTTCCTCTGTTTTGCTGGGCTTAAGAAACCGGCGTGGCGCATCAACTCCTTTTTACACGCGGCGAGCGCAAAGCCTGGAACCGAAGCGTGCAGTCTCAC
>DATIQH010000127.1:0-6625 GCA_035471155.1 Nitrospiraceae bacterium
GGATCTGATAATAATCGCGTTGCGTCGTGGCCATGGGGGTGACGATACTGTTGGGTTAACACAGGCCGGTTATCGAGAAAGCAGCTTACGGGGTCGGTCGGAGCTTTGCAAGACCTAGAAGCCCGATTAGCAGACTGGGGAATAACGATACTGTCCTATTGGAGCTCCAATGGCTCGTATGTTCGGGACAATTGGCACGATCTACAGGATGCTCAAAAAGGTCGTCCATCAAGGCCGCAGGCGAGTCGAAACCGGAGGCGTACCCTTTTGGGGGTACGTTGAGGATTTCGATGAGCCGAGAACGCCGCTGGCGGACTTTTTCAGCATCCTGTTACCGTGGAGCGACGGTCTTGGCCCGTAGCATCATCTTGCAGTAGGAGCAAACCTCTGCGGTGGTGGGCTGGCTGCACGAAGCGCAGGGGTGGAGGACGGCCCGATCCTTCTCCGTCATGGTGGTCGCAGTGGGCTGCTTCTTACGTTGCTTGTCGAGAAAGCCCCAGTAGAAGGTCTGTTTCGTTCCCGGAGACTCAGTCTCCAAACGATTCAAGACGTCCTTGTATTGGAGCATCTTGGAGCCCTTCGCCATAGGGCATTCCTCGACAATGTAGTCGATCCGATTCGAGACCGCGTAGGCGGCAAGCTCTCGTTCCGAAAGCCGGAAGAGGGGCTTCACCTTCTTGGCGAAACCTTCAACAGAGGCCGGCAACGACGGGCCCTGCTTGTCCAGATATTCCTCCTGCCAATGCAGCACGTTGCCCAAGAGCCGGGCCGCTTCGTCATCGAGGTTGTGGCCCGTGGCCATCACATCGTACTGCTGCTCGATCGCCACGCGATTGAATTGGTAGCGTTTGATGGTGCCGCAAGTAGAACAGGTCGGGCGATGGATGAGCTGGGCCAGCTCCTTGATTCCCGCTCCGGCCTCCTGCTCGACCGTATGGAGATGTAATGTCGCTCCATGTGAGGCGGCAACTGCTTCGGCAAACTTCGTCACCTTGGCATGCGATTGCTCAGAGTAGGTCCCGATACCGAGGTCCACATAGAGCGCGTCGGCGCGATAGCCGAGCTTGAGCAGAATGTCCCAGAGCGCCAGACTATCCTTCCCGCCTGACACCGCCACGAGAATCCGGTCTTCTTTCCCGAACATCCACTCAGACTTGATCGCCCGCGCAACCTGGTCATGGACGAACCCATTGAAGCAACCCTTGCAAAAGGCCGCATTGTGGCGCGGAAGGCCGATCACCGCTTTGGTTTTACATTTGGTGCAGTTCATTCTTAGCTCGTGAAACGTGAAAGATGAAACGGGAAAGGTGGGGAACCGCCTGAGATCACCGGTCGGATTTCAATCTGATCGCCGTCATAGAGCATCTCGTCTTCAGTGACGAGATCGTCGCCTTTAATCACCAGATGTGCCTCGACGACGAGATTCAATTCACGCAGGAGATCCTTGACCTTCTTGGGGCCTTTGACTTCGACAGTTCTGGCTGGATGGCTCAGCTGGACTTGCATGCGAGGATGATAAGGCCGGCGTCGGGAGGATTGCAAGAAAGTGTTCAGCGGTCAGCAATCAGCGCGGACTGCTGACGACGTTATATCACCGCCTCCCGCAGAAACTTCGCCGATTCTTCCGGCGCGACAGGATTGATGTAGAATCCTGTGCCCCATTCGAAGCCTGCCACGTGGGTCAGCTTCGGAATGATTTCGATGTGCCAGTGATAGAAATCTTCGGTCTTCTCGTGGAGGGGAGAGCTGTGAAGGATAAAGTTATAGGAGGGCTTCGCAAGGACCTTGTCCATCCGTCGCAGCGCTTCAGAAAGAATCGGCGCGAGAAACTCGAATTGTATTTTCTGGCTCTCTTCGAAGTGGCAGGCGTGGCGCTTCGGGAGAATCCACATTTCAAAGGGGAAACGAGGGGCATAGGGGGTAACGCAGAGGAACTCGGAATTCTCCGCTACGATGCGATCGCCGTCAGAGATGTCCTGCCGGAGAATATCGCAATAGATACAGCGTTCTTTCTGTTCGTAATGGGCTCGGCATCCGTCTAGTTCCTCAAACACACTGGTGGGGATGATCGGCAGGGCAATGAGTTGTGAGTGGCTGTGCTCCAGGGTCGCGCCGGCCGATGCTCCGTGGTTCTTGAAAATCAGGATGTAGCGGAACCGCACGTCTTTTTTCAGGTCGATCATGCGGTCGCGGTAGGCCCACAGGACGTCCTCGATCCGCTTTGTCGGCATATCGGCCAGACTATCTGTGTGGGTCGGGGTTTCGATGATGACCTCATGAGCGCCGATCCCGTTCATGCGATCGTAGAGGCCGATGCCTTGGCGATCGAGGGTGCCTTCGACCTGAAGTGCGGGGAACTTGTTGGGTACGACACGCACAGTCCAATTTGGGCTATTGGGTTCTACTGGCTGTGGCCGGTAGGCCATGATTTCTTTTGGCGTCAGCCGTTCTTGTCCTGGACAAAAGGGGCAGAGGGTTGCAGCCAAAGGCCGGGCGGTTTGCGCCGGAACGAAGTCGTGAGGCCGTGCGTTGCGTTCCGTCGAAATAATTACCCACCGTCCGACAATCGGGTCACGTCTTAGATCGGGCATGGCATCTCCGAAGTTACATGAGAAGTGCTGAGAGTTGAGTCCTGAGTGCTGAGTGTCTCAGACAGAACAGAATTTCACAACTCATAACGCAGCACTCAGCACTTCATCGCATCAGACTCGCCACAGAGTCGCGTCAAACTCCGGACCGGGAACGAAGAAGGTCGCAGGCTTGTGGTGTGGATAGCGCGCAACTTCCAACCGATGTTGCAGTACCAGAATTGTCATGCGGAACTCTTGTCCGGTTGTGAGCTGTAAGTCCTTGAACGGCACGGCCAGTTCGATAATCTTCCGATGACAGATCGATTGATAGAGGCCGATCTCCTGCCATTGTCCGTTTGACTGTCTCTGCGAGAGCAGAAACTGGTCTGGGCTGGACGGTACAAATGGAAACGACAGGCGATAGACATGCTCGGGCGCTTGCAGTTGCAACTCGACGGTAAGTTCTTCCTGGTATGGCTGAGATTGCGTGTCCGGATCGAGCCGGAGATACAACTGGTCAAGGCTCCAGCCAAACTGGATATCGGTCAATATTCCATCGGCTTTCCACATTGCGCCGAGCGGCGGCTGAGTCTTGATCCTCCCGGCTCCCCGCCATTCGAAAAAGTCCGTGACGAATCCGTCGATCGAGGGGTTCAGCAAGGCGAGAGGCAGGGTCATGAGGTCTGCCTCCGGCATGCCGCGGGGATGGCAGATCGGCTGATTCAACTGGTCAGGGGGCGTCAAGCCTGCGATCGTCCACACATTTCGAATGTGGGTTCGGAAGAGCCGATCGAATTCGTCGTTGTAACCGCTATCGAAGTCGTCCCCATACCACCAGAACCAATCGCTGCCTTCCGCGGCATACAGTTCGTCCCAGGCGGCTTGCGCGCGATCTGGGGGGAGTGTGGCCGCAACTTCGGCAAGACGGGATCGAGTCTGACTCACCAGATCCCATCCTCGATTGTCTTCCTGGTGGCCGATCCAGATCTTATAGTCCTGATTGATCCAGGAGCCAGAGTGAAGGTGGCTGATTCGATCCCCGGCCGGCGAAGTTGCAAGCGCTTCGGAGATTGTCGCGGTGGTCGTGCGAATCGCATCGCTATCGAGTGCGCCGGTCGAGCAGGCCTTGTAGAGGAGCGAGAGAAACTGTTCGCCTCCTTCGTGGTAGTGCTCCCAGGGATTTTCCCCGTCGAGCACAATGGGGATCATGACCTGTTCTTGTGGCGTGTCAGTGATGATCTGGCGGAGCCGGCGAAGGACATCTTCGACGGCCATGTCCGGAGTGGTCTTGTGGTAGGTGAACCCGAAGGCATCGGAGATCTCTCTATCGCGAAACAGGATTGTGACGTCCTGGTTCTCCGAGCCGACCAGGTAAGGATGATACAGATCTCGGTGGCGTTCCCACGGTCGCTGGGTCGTGGCGAACGAGCGGGCGAGGATGCCTTCGTCGGTCGCCAGCCAGCGCAGGCCAACCTTTGGCAACATCGGAATCAGCTCTGGACAAACGGAACCTTCCGACGGCCAGAGGCCGACGGGAGCCCGTCCGAACGTGGCAGTATGAAACTCGACGGCTCGTTGCAGCTGTATCTCCGCATCTTCCGGCGCATGAAATCGCGAGGGGAGAGGGAGATCCGGTCTGGCGCGTCGCGTGAAATCAGTATCGATGATGAGAGGCAGGATTGGATGAAAAAATGGGGTTGTCGTGAGTTCGATTTGTTCTCGCTCCATCAGTCGTCGGTAGAGCGGTACGATTTCCTGCACGGCCACGAGTTGGAGCGCCAACACCTCCTGCTTTTCCTTTTCCGTGAAGCCTCGGTTTTTCGCGCGCAGCGCAGCCAGGCGCGGGTAGCGACGGACCGTGCCGTAGCCGAACCAGGCCAAGTTATGCCAGGTCTGCAAGTCCAGCAATTCTTGCGTGGAAAATTGCCGGGCAATCCGCTCCAAATCGTGGCCATAGATATCGGCCCCGCGCTTCACGAGCAATTCATGATAGCGAGGGTATGGGCGCACCATCGTGGCCCAATTGGCGGAGAAAAAATGTCGCACGAGAAAAGCCTTTTCCTCCGGGCGAAGATCCGCCGCGGGACGCTGCGCATGTTCCCAAAAGAGGTCGCGCACCGTTCCTGATCCGATTTCTTGCAGTTGTCGCAGGAGTGAGGGCGTAAAGTTGAATGTGGCTTTGATCGCGGGAAACTTTTCCAACCCGTACGCCATATCGTAGTACGCCTTGGTCGCGTGGAGACGCACCCAGGGCATGCTGGCAGACCCAGAGACCGGGTCCGTGTAATAGGGTTGATGCATGTGCCAGAGGAAACAGATATAAGCAGTCTTCATAGCCTAATGCTTTAGCAGAAGGCTGAAAAAGTCCGCCAGCGGCGTTCTCGGCTCATCGAAATCCTCAACGTACCCCTGAGGGTACGCCTCCGGTTTCGACTCGCCTGCGGCCTTGCTGGACGGTCTTTTTGAGCCTTCTGCGCGGTGCGTAGCCCTGTTGTTCTAGACGTGCGGACCAGTAAAATCTGACGTGTTTATATAGTCTTTCTGCACCCTGTTCGGTATAAGTATGGCATAGGGTAGCAGGCGGAGCGAGAAGAAATTAATGCGTGACGCAGTTCGACAAGATGTGACGACTCAGATGCTCTGGTACTGGCTGCCGGTGGCGCTATATGGTGGGGCAATTTTTTACTTGTCGTCCCAGTCGCACCCGGAAAAGCAACTACCATCGTTTTTGTTCGAAGATGTCAGCGACAAAGTCTTGCATGCGGTGGAGTATGCCGTCCTTGGCGGGCTCTGCTACCGGGCTTTCCGCTGGGCAACGGGATCAGTTGTCTCTCGACAGGCGGTTGTGCTGGCGATCATAACGGCTTCAGTCTATGGCATCACGGATGAAGCGCATCAATTCTTCGTCCCATTCCGCGAGTCGAGCTGGCAGGACTGGCTGGCCGATACGATCGGCGCAGCTATTGGGGCGTTGAGTTGGCGATTCATCAGGTCGGAATGAGACGCCGCCCTCACGCTCTCTGCGCTGCGAGCAAGAAGGGCATCTGACTACTTCCCGGTCATCCTATTCGTGACAGCCTTTAGAAATACCAGTATAATCCGCAGCCAATGACCACTGTGAACCCTGCTGCGCCGAAACAGCCACTTCTGTTGCCGGACCGTGCCCTCGTGGCTGCTACTGTTGAGTCGCTGCTTCCCCTGGGGGGACAACTCAAAGCACTGGCACCCTTAACCGGTGATGCGTCCAACCGCCGATATTTTCGCATCGAGCTGACCGGAGGAACTACTTGCTCTGTGATTCTCATGCAATTGGCCGAACCGGAGGCCTTCAAGCAATCGGAAGAAGCCGTCAGCGGGGCGACTCATCAGGTCGCTGAATTACCGTTTTTGAACATCCTCTCCCATTTATCTAAAGCCGGAGTTTCGGTTCCGCGTCTCTATCACTACGATCAGACGGCGGGGTTGCTCTATCTTGAAGATTTTGGAGACATCACCCTGTCGGAAGCCTGTCGCGGAGCAAGTGCAGCAGACCTGGAAGCACGCTATACCCAGGCCGTCGACGCGCTCGTGCATATGCAAACGACAGCAACCTCACAAGCTGATATGAATTGTCTCGCGTTCCACCGAAGGTTCGACGTGGCTCTCCTCATGTGGGAATTCGACCATTTTCTGGAGTATGGGATCGTAGCGAGGCAGGGGAAACCGATGTGCGCCGACGATTACCTCCCCATCCGGAGCGAATTTGAGAAAATCGCCGGGTTGCTTGCCGGTCAACCGCACGTCTTTGTTCATCGGGACTATCACTCGCGCAATTTAATGGTCGATGGGGAACGGCTGGGGATCATCGACTTTCAAGACGCCTTGATGGGGCCGGCCACGTACGATCTCGCCTCGCTGCTGCGTGACGCCTATATCGAACTCGACGAGGCGCTGATCGACCGCTTGATCGATCGTTATCTCGATCGGTTGCCGGCGCATCAGCAAGTGTGGACCAGTCGGGATGCCTTTCGCCGCCTGTTCGACTTCACGAGTATCCAGCGCAACCTCAAGGCAGC
>DATIQH010000128.1:0-7237 GCA_035471155.1 Nitrospiraceae bacterium
GTCACGCTCAAGCAAGGGATTCTCGATCCACAGGGGAAGGCGATTGAGCATGCGCTCGATTCGCTGGGGTTCAAGAATGCGGGCAATGTGCGAGTCGGGAAGTACATGGAAGTGGATGTGAATGAAACGGATAAGGCCAAAGCTGATGCCGCAGTGAAGGCCATGTGTGAAAAGCTGCTGGCCAATACGATTATCGAGGAATATCGGTACGAGTTGCAGTGAGATGGCGAGAGATAGGGAAGCGACTAGGCCATCCTTCTTGCTCGCAGAACACGCACGATGAAACGGTGCTCGTTCAATGCGCGCAGTGAACGATGGCCCAGTCACTTCCCTGATAAGACAGTACACGTAAGGAAGAGCGTATGAAAATCGGTGTGGTGGTTTTTCCTGGCAGCAATTGTGATCACGACTGTCAGCATATCTTCAAGGATGTGCTGGGACAATATGTGGAGATGATCTGGCACAAGGAGACCTTGCTTGCCGGTCTGGACGCGATTGTGCTGCCCGGTGGATTTTCCTACGGCGACTATTTGCGGACTGGCGCGATCGCGCGGTTCTCGCCGGTGATGGGGGCGGTGAAGGAGTTTGCGAAGAAGGGGAGGCTGGTGCTCGGCATCTGTAATGGGTTTCAGATTCTGCTAGAAGCAGGGCTGTTGCCTGGAGCCATGCTCCGGAACAGGTCGCTGCATTTCATCTGCAAGGATGTGTCGGTGAAGGTTGAAAATGCAGCCACGGCATTCACGGGCGCCTGCCACTCCGGTCAGGTGCTCAAGATTCCAATCGCCCATGCGGACGGGAATTACTACACGGATCCGGTCACACTCGCGGCGATGCAGGCCAATGCACAGATTGTGCTTCGCTATTGCACGCCGGAGGGCAAGATATTGCCGGAAGCGAATCCGAATGGTTCGCTCGATAACATTGCCGGGATCATCAATGCCGAAGGAAATGTGCTGGGCATGATGCCGCATCCGGAACGCTGCGCGGAAACAGTATTGGGCAATGACGATGGGAAACTGATCTTCCTGTCGATGCTGGAGGCGCTAAAAGGAAATAAGAAGCAATTAAAAATGGTGGGGGCGTGAGGGGTGAAGCCATGCTGCCGTTCGCTTCAGGGCCTCTCGGAGCGACCCTTCCGGACTCTGCCAGGCGGAAGCCTTCGGAAATTCCCTCGCAGACTCGGTCAGTTTCCGCTTTCCTTCCTGGCAGAGTCTCGGTGGGTCCCCGCTCCTTCGGCCAATTCCGCTCACGGCGGCATAGCTCCGGTGCTAATAGGGTTAATATGCTTCGCGAAGCCGGCTCGGCCATTTGAGAGCGGACAGTGAACTAAGATGCCTAGCATTCTTCCGAGTCAGGCAGTTGGTCTAATAGACAAACTTTTCCCCTGGGTTCCTGCTCAGCTTGAAGGGACTAAGAAAAATGTCTCCATATCCAAGCATAGGTCTCGGGAAGTGACGGCTATCATCAATGCTGTTGGAAAGATACCAAGTGAGCTGATTGTATTAGACGGCGATGATTATGCTGCTTTTTTGACGTCTACTGCTGCGATCGAAGATATTCTGAGGCAGTGGCAATCAGGTAACGACGATTATATTTTGCAATATCTTGCTGGATTTGGTGACCTTAACCCCGTTGCTTTACTTAGACACTCTTTATCGAAATGTCCAAACGAATATCCGTCTAAGGAAGTTGCTGAACTCACATTCATCGGAGATCAGGCTTTAAGAGATGTTATACGTTTGGACTTAAGTGCTATTGAGCGAGCTCTTTCAAATAATGAATGGAAGGCGGCTGTAGTGTTAGCTGGATCAGTTGTGGAAGCATTATTACTTTGGAAATTAGGGAACACTGCATCAACCTCTGTGCAGGCTGCGGAGAAAGAACTTGCTACCGCTGGAATCCTGGATAAGAAGAAACATCCTAGCCGAAATCTAGATGAATGGTCACTACACTCTTATGTGGCAGTAACTGAAAAACTAGGTTTGCTCAAGCCGGATACAATCACACTTGCTAAGTTAACGAAGGACTTCGGGAATTTGATTCATCCTGGTCGTGTTCAGCGTATAGGTGAGTCATGCGACCGAGGTAAGGCCCTGACCGCTGTGGGTGCTATGGTAAGCGTTGTCAGAGATTTAACGCCATAGGCCACGAAATGGAATCAATCATATAGCTGATCACCCGAGACCTCATCGCGCAGCATAATCGGGCCGACGACAGTACGATACTTTCTGAGAGGGTAGTTCCCGAGGAGGTGAGACATGGAACCCAAGGTCATTAAGTGGGATGGAAGTCACGTTCCGGAAGAATTGCGAAGTCTTCCGCCAGGGCGGTACGCCATCGAATCCGTCGATCAGGTTGGGGTCCTCACGGAAGAAGAAGAGGCGGGGCTTCTGGCTGGACTGACTGAACTTGATGCGGGGAGGGGCATTCCTCTCGCCGATGTCGTGCGTGAGATTATTCGGGGTGGTACAGCCAAGCGATGACGATCGTTGTCTCGCCTCAAGCCGGTAAGGATTTGCCTGAGGCTTACGAATTCATCCGCAAGGACAACCCCGTTGCTGCAGATCGAGCCCTTGCCCACATTGTTGGTGTGATCGGGATGTTAGCGTCGGAAGCCGTGACGGGAAGAGCGGTGTTGCTTCAGGATGGCAGATGGGTCAAGACGTGGCCGGTTCCTCCTTATCGAGTTTACTATCGAGTCAAAGGGCAAGAGCTACAAGTGATTCGTGTATATCACCAGGCCAGACGCCCGATTGAGCGGTGAGGCGGAACGCACATGGGGAAGGTGTACAAACGTAAACGGCGTGCCTGTGCGTTGTGTAAGCCTCATAAGAGGGGTTGGGTCAAACGACGGAAGGTGAAAGAGGCAAGTCACCTACAAGCTATGGATCACCAGATAGGGCAACAGGGCGAATGAAATCCAGCGAACCGATTGTCATCAAAGACCTCATTGCGCAGCATAATCTGACGGACGACGAATATAAGAAGATCGTCGAGATTTTGGGGCGGGAGCCGAACATCACTGAGTTGGGCATGTTCTCGGTGATGTGGTCGGAGCATTGCTCGTATAAGAGTTCGCGCGTGCACCTTAAAAAATTGCCGACGACGGGGCCTCGAGTGGTGCAGGGGCCCGGAGAAAATGCCGGCGCGGTGGATATCGGCGACGGGCTTTGCGCGGTCTTCAAGATGGAGTCGCACAATCATCCTTCGTTCATCGAGCCCTATCAGGGCGCGGCGACAGGGGTGGGGGGAATTCTGCGCGACATCTTTACGATGGGTGCGCGCCCGATTGCCCTGCTCGACTCGTTGCGGTTCGGTGGGCTCGACAATGCGAAGAACCGGCATCTGGTCAAGGGCGTCGTGGCCGGTATCGCGGGCTATGGCAATTGCATGGGGGTCCCGACGGTCGGCGGCGAAATCGTTTTCAACGATATTTATTCGCTGAATCCGCTCGTGAATGTGTTTTGCCTTGGCATTGCGCGCAAGGACAAGATTTTTCTTGGAACGGCGGCCGGGGTCGGCAATCCGGTGATCTATTTCGGCTCGAAGACGGGCCGTGACGGGATTCATGGGGCGACGATGGCCTCCGATTCTTTCGATGACCAGTCGGAACAGAAGCGGCCTACGGTGCAGGTGGGTGATCCGTTCCAGGAGAAACTGCTGCTGGAAGCTTGTCTCGAACTGATGGCGGGAGATCTGCTGGTCGGTATCCAGGATATGGGGGCGGCGGGGCTGACCAGTTCGTCCTGCGAAATGGCGTCGCGTGCCGGCAATGGAATCGACCTGGACCTGACCGACGTGCCTCGGCGTGAGCCGGGCATGACGCCCTATGAATTGATGTTGTCGGAATCTCAGGAACGCATGCTGATGGTGGCGCAGGCGGGCAAGGAAGAGGAATGTATTCGGATCTGCAAGAAGTGGGATCTCGACGTGGCGGTAGTGGGACGGGTCACGGGCGATGGGATTCTCCGCGTGAGGGATCAGGGCAAGGTGGTGGCGGAGATTCCGGCAAAGTCGCTGGCCGATGACGGGCCACGTTACGAACGGCCCTATTCGCCACCAGGTTACCAGGATATGCTGACTAACCTGAATTACGATGCGCTGCCCGATGTGAAGGATGCGAATGCGGCGCTGTTGTCCCTGCTGGAGTCGCCGACGATTGCGAGTAAACGCTGGGTCTATGAACAGTACGATCATATGGTGCGAACCAATACGATGGTCCGGCCCGGTTCCGATGCAGCGGTGGTTCGAATCAAGGGGACGAACAAAGCTCTCGCGCTGACGGTAGACTGTAATAGCCGCTATTGCCTGCTGCATCCCTACGAAGGGGCCCGTCTTGCTGTGGCCGAGGCGGCGAGGAACCTGGTCTGCTCCGGGGCGGAGCCGATTGGGCTCACGGACTGTTTGAATTTCGGCAATCCCGAGCGGCCCGAAATCATGTGGCAGTTTGTGTTGGCGATCGAGGGGATGAAAGATGCCTGTGAACATTTCAAGGTTCCCATCGTCAGCGGCAATGTGAGCTTTTACAATGAGACCAATGGCCTCTCGATTTATCCCACGCCGATGTTGGGGATGGTGGGTCTGATCGAGTCAGCCGATAGAACGATGACGCAGTGGTTCAAGCAGGATGGTGACGCGATTCTGCTCCTGGGCAAGACGAGAGAGGACCTGGGTGGCAGTGAATATCTGAAAGTGCTCCATCACCGGGAACAGGGATCGCCGCCGCTCCTGAGTCTGCAGACGGAGAAGGCCCTTCATGACTTTATGCTGAACGTGATCCATGAGGGACTTGTGCAATCCGCCCACGATTGTTCGGATGGCGGGTTGTCGGTCGCATTGGCTGAATGTTGTATTTCTGCCCCGGACAGCAGGCGAGGCGCTGTGGTAAAATTGCCCCTCGATGCCTTGCGGCGGGATGCTCTCCTGTTCGGTGAGAGCCAATCACGGGTCGTTCTTTCGGTGAAGGCTGAGACGGTCGAACAGGTCTTGAATCGCGCCTGGGATTCCGGTATTCCAGCGATGAAAATCGGGGCAGTGGGAGGCGATCGTTTCATCATCGATGTAGAGAAGGGGCAATGGAGCGAGGGGTGCCGTATCGATCTTCCGGTCGATCAACTATACGACCAGTGGGCCCTTTCGATTGAACGCACGCTGAATCAGGCGTAAAACGTGAGACGTAAAAAGTGAAACGTGAAGGCATGAATAGGCGAACTAAGAGAGAACTTCCTGTCGTTTCACCTTTCGCGTCTCACTTTTCACGTGTGAGCCCGGACAAGTTTCACGACGAATGCGCCGTCTTCGGCATTTACGGCCACAAGGAGGCGGCAAATCTCGCTTATCTCGGGTTGTATGCCCTGCAGCATCGCGGACAGGAAGCCTCCGGCATCGTCTCAGGCGATGGCGAGCAGTTTTATGTCCATAAGGGGAAGGGGCTTGTCGCCGATATCTACAATACCAAGGCGCTCGATCAATTGATCGGTTCGATGGCGATCGGTCACAATCGCTACTCCACGGCCGGGGGGAACGACCTCAAAAACGTTCAGCCGTTCTCGGTCAACTTCGCATTTGGGAACCTGGCGCTTGCCCATAACGGCAATCTCATCAATGCCCAAGTGTTGCGTCACGAACTCGAAGCCTACGGCGCCATCTTCCAATCCAGCTCCGACAGCGAAGTCATCATCCATCTGATCGCCCATTCACGAGCCGATACGTTGCTGGCCCGCATCATCGACGCATTGAGCCAGGTACGAGGGGCCTTTTCGATCGTCTTGCAGACGGATGAGGGGGTTATCGCAGTACGGGACCCTCATGGATTCCGGCCTCTCTGCCTTGGCCGGTTGGGCGATACCTACCTCGTAGCGTCGGAAACATGCGCGTTCGATCTACTTGGAGCTGAAGTGGTCCGTGAGATCGAACCAGGCGAGTTAGTTCTGCTGAACGAGAAGGGCGTGACAAGTCATAAGCCCTTTGCCCCTGCCAATCCCGCCATGTGTGTTTTCGAGTATGTGTATTTTGCCAGGCCGGACAGCAAGATCTTCGGCGCGAACGCAGTGTATGGCACTCGCAAGGCCTTGGGCAGGCAACTGGCGAAGGAATCGCCGGTGCCGGCGGATATCGTCATTCCCGTGCCGGACTCCGGGGTGCCTGCTTCGCTCGGCTATGCCGAGGGGGCGGGGATTCCATTTGAGCTGGGGCTGATTCGGAATCACTATGTCGGCCGCACCTTCATTGAACCAGAGCAGTCGATCCGTCACTTCGGGGTCAAGGTCAAGCTCAATGCAGTGCCGGAGGTGTTGGAGGGAAAACGGGTCGTTGTCGTCGATGATTCGCTGGTACGAGGCACGACAAGTCGTAAAATTGTGAAGATGCTTCGCAATGCGGGAGCCAAAGAAGTGCATATGCGCATCAGCTCGCCTCCGATCGTCTCTCCCTGTTTCTACGGCATCGACACGCCTACCAGAAAAGAACTCATCGCGTCCAGCCACTCCACCGAAGAGATTCGGAAGTACATCACGGCCGACAGCCTCGCCTATTTGAGCCTCGACGGCATGCTGAACGTTTCGCCCGGCACACCAGGCCAGTACTGCAATGCGTGCTTCACGGAACGTTATCCCATCCCATTGACCCGCGCTGAAGAGTTGCAGCTTGGCCTCTTCGAACCCTCCGTTTAACAGACTGCTGAAAAAGTCCTCCAGCTTCGTTCTCCACTCATCGAAATCCTCAACGTACCCCTGAGGGTACGCCTCCGGTTTCGATTCGCCTGCGGCCTTGCTGGACGAACTTTTTGAGCAGTCTGTTTCCATTCTCGCCATCTAATTGTGACTCACGCGGGCTCTGCGCCATTGCCCATGAAAAAATCTGCATGGTAGGATAGCGCGCTAAGACGTCCTGAGTTCTGAGTGCGAGGCGAAGCGAAGAAATGGAGGCTGCGATGAAACGGATGATCCTCGTCCTCTGCGCGTTACTGGCTCCCGTTCTTGCAGCCCAGCTGGTTCTTGCCGCAGGATTGTTCAAGGTGGGTGAGAAGGCACCCTCGTTTGCGTTGACGGCCATCACCGGTGAGACTTTGGGGTTGGATGCCTATAAAGGGAAAGTCGTGGTACTCGGACTTTTTCATATCTGCGAACCCTGTATGATTCAGGGGACGGCGCTCCAAAAAGTTTCTGAGATGACGAAAGGAAAAGATGTGGTCGTGCTCGGCGTCAATTCTTCCGGCGACTCCAAGAAGAGCATTACC
>DATIQH010000129.1:0-4169 GCA_035471155.1 Nitrospiraceae bacterium
TCGGCCTTTGCCACGAAAATCATTACCTCGCCCTGTTGGGTAAACTTGAGCGCATTGCCAATGAGATTGACGAGGATTTGACGCAATCGGCCGGGGTCGCCCTGTAGAGCCGTGGGCACCTCAGCGTGCAGGAGGCAACCCAATTCCAGACCCTTGCGCTGCGCCGTTTCGGCAAAGAGGTCCAACGCCTCTTCGACCGTCGTCCGGAGGTCAAAATCGATTGTCTCCAACGTCAAGCGGCCAGCTTCGAGCTTCGAAAAGTCCAGGATGTCGTTTATGATGTCGAGCAACGCCTCACTGGATCGCCGCACGGTCTCGGCGTAGTCGCGCTGTTCAGGCGTCATATGTGTATCGAGTAGGAGTCCGGTCATCCCCATGATGCCGTTCATGGGGGTACGAATTTCATGGCTCATGACGGCGAGGAAAGAGGCCTTCGCTTGCGTGGCTAATCGAGCTTCGGCCAACGCAAGGTCGAGGGCGAGGTTCTTCTGCTGAAGCTCCTTCGTGTAGCTGTAAATTTTGGCCTCCACCTCTTTCCGCTCGATGAACTGAGCGACCTGACTGCCGATGGTGACGAACACCTGCAGCAGATCATCATCAGGGCGGCGAACTTCGTGGCTGAAGAATTCCATCACCCCTATTATCTTTTCGTTGTTTTTTATGGGAAAAGCGAAAGCGCCATGGAGATTCGCCTGCGCGGCGAACTGAGCGCGGGGAAAGTTGGTGTCCTGCATCACGTCTGGGACCCAGATTGGTTCGCCGCTCGCCCAAACCCGCCCAGGCAGGCCTAGGCCATGGGTAAAGACGGTCTGCCTAGTCACCCGTGAGAACTCCGTCTCTTTCGCTGAAGACTGGTGCCAGATCTCCGCGCAATTGAGGACAGCCGGCTGAGTGTTCTCGTTCACGAACCACAACGCGCCAAGATCCCAATGGGAGAGATCGCAGATAGCGTGAAGGATCTTCGGCACTGCATCCAGGAGTGTATGCGACTCAGCTAGCACCTGGGTCGTACCATGATGAACGACCGACCGCGCTTTCGACCGCTTCTGTTCTGTGATATCCCGCACGAACGCGCTGAACGTGAAAGTCCCCTCCCACTGTATGGCCGGCGAGATCGCCAGTTCCACAGGAAACTCGTGCCCGTCTCGGTGGCAGGCCGTGACCTCGATCCGTGTGTTCAGTACCGGTCCTTCACCTGTTGCAAGGAAATGACGCAATCCGCGTTCATGAGCTTCCCGGTATTGTGCTGGGATGACGGTGGCAGAGAGGAGTCGCCCGATGGCCTCTTGCCGGGGCCAGCCGAACATCTGTTCGGCTTGGACGTTCCAGCCGGTGATGACTCCGGCGGCATCCATCCCGATGAAGGCATCGAGCGCCGTCGTGAGGATGCGCTGCGTGTGCAGCCGCGAAGCTTCCAACTGTCCGGTCCGCTCGGCCACCCTTTGCTCCAACGTCTGGGCAAACAGTTCCAGTTCTTTCTCTGCCCACCTGCGTTTTTCGTCCGACCGCGACTGAGATCGCGCGGTCCATCCGATGAGGATGACGAAAATGACCATGTGAATGACAGCGAAGAGCGCCGTCCCAAATCCCGTCTCAAAGAGTCCCGCATCCAGGCCCTTGACTTTCAACCATCCCCCTACCAGGGGAACAAGGATAGCGAAGGGAAGAAGGCGCCTTGCCATGACAGCGCCTACATTCTCGCCGGTGACAACACCCATCAGATTGCGCGCCGGATGGATGCCTAGAATTCCGAGGCAGAGGACCAGAAACGTCAGCGTCGTATGCAGCGCTATCGAGGTGTAGGCGCTGCTGATGCTGTAGAGCGGTTTAACCCCATACACGTAGCCGACCAAGGCGATCAATGACCCCACCCCAGCGCAGAGGACCAGGTATTGGGCTAGCACAATTCCGCGGTTGGCCTTCAGGAGCAGCAGGGCGCAGCCAATCAGGAAGAAGTTCAGGGCAGTAGCCGGCGACATCCGTCCAAGATGAGACGTTCCAACGGCGCCCGATGGTTCCTTGACCAGGAGTTGATCAAGACCCAGGTCCCAATCGAGCACGTACTCGCTGAGTGTGAGCATACCCGCCAGGGCAACGACAGCTGCACACGCTTGCCCGATACGGTAAGTGCTTTGACTGGTTTGCTCCCTCTGCAGAATCCATAGCGATACGCCGGCCAGGATGAAGGCGAGCGCCGTATTAGGCTTCATCGTCGGCAGCCTAGGCAAGACACTCTTCAAGTAGGGAATGTCGGTTATCCAGCCAACGAGCACAAGGAAGCCGACCACGATTGCAGTTGCGCTCCCGGCCTGTGACAAGAATCGAAGCGACAAAATGGAATGTCTACTGGTCTGAGCGATCATAATGGAATGTTTTTTGCCACGAACTCTGCTCCCTCAAACCACCCCTCATTCTTTGCATCCCGATTTGTGCGTTAATGAATAGGAGAAAGTCGCACTGCCGCCCACATTCCTACGGCCAGGTAACACGGTATCAGCACACAGCCTCGTTAGGAGATCACGGAAGCTGTTGGTATGACGGTGATACAGATTCCTTCGGTTCTGGGATACAAAAATCATGCATTCCCGAAACAGACCTTCACCGTTCGTGGTCTAATTGTGGATGATACAACAGATAATAAAATATGCTTGCTTTTTCTCTTTTTGCTCAACGAATATTCGCATGAATGATTTATACTCAGCCCCAAGGCAGGAAGGCGGTCAGAATCTTGAGTCGGAGATCCTCCTCATCCTGATAGCCACAGGCGCGCTGTTGAACCATGCGAATCTTGTTATTCAAGCACTCGGCGAAACATAGATTGACCTTGTTGCGAGACGTGCCATACGCCGCGGTGCCCTCCAGTGCCGTTCGTTCAGAGCGGCAAACTTCCCGAAGGCTGGAACCGTTGCCATAGGCGCTGTTCCTGCCAATCTCTTTTTCTGAAATCAAGCGGGTCGAGGTGTCAAAAGGCCCGGCGGCAGCGATTTACGGATTCAGCGCCTTTCACGGCATCGTGAACATCATCACAACAGATCCGGATGAGATGAAGAGATGGACCACTCAGGTCGGGAGATGGACTCATCCGAACGAATCCGACTGGCAGAGAACTATCCTGACCCAAGGTTCAGATTCGAGAATCGTGGAAGGCATTTTGCAGGGTTTTTGTTGAACCCCTGTCAGGAGTTCTTCTGTTTTGATAGCAAGACCCTGCACTGCACCCCTGTGCAACGACAAGAGTGTCCATCGCCTCTCGAATGAAACGGCAAAATAACTGGCTCATATTGCACGGGTGACATTCCCCAGAAATTTTGCGGCCAGTTCGCCCGGCTTGAAGACACCTCGCTCGGTGATGATGCCGGTGATCAATTCCGCCGGCGTCACAATAGGAGGGAATCTCATGGGCTTTCGCCAGCACGGCGACTGAATAGGTCCCGATCTTATTGGCCACATCCCCGTTTGCCGCAATCCGATCCGCCCCCACGACACAGAGCTGAATCTTCCCCTGCCGCATGAGTGTGCCGGCCATATTATCGGTGATAAGCGTCACAGGAATCTTGTCCTGCATCAACTCCCAGGCCGTGAGCCGCGCGCCTTGCAACACTGGCCTGGTTTCGTCCGCGATGACCTGAATCTGTTTCCCCTGCTCCCAGGCCGCTCGAATGACACCCAATGCCGTTCCGTAGCCGGCTGTCGCCAGCGCACCGGCATTGCAGTGGGTCAGAACTGTCTGACCGTTCGTAATGAGCTCCGCTCCATGCTGTCCCATCGCCTTACAGAGGGCGATATCTTCATCGAGGATGACTTGTGATTCTTTTAGTAGCGCGGCTTTGATGGTCACGACTGGCTTCGTGCGCAGCGAGGCGAGCAGCTGTTTCATCCGCTCGATGGCCCAAAACAGATTGACCGCCGTCGGCCTGGGCGCCGCAAGATGATCGCCGATCAGGAGCACCGAGTTGGCAACTGATTCGTAGTCGGATGCGGTAACGGTCTGGGCGCCCAGCGCAACTCCCATCGCCGCAGTCACACCGATCGCCGGTGCGCCTCGTACTTCAAGGCTTCGAATCGCATCGGCCACGGCCTGATAGTCCCGGCAGTCCAGAAATTCAACGAACTCCGGGAGCCGGCTCTGGTCGAGCAGCCGTACTGCGCCATCTTTCAATTCAACAGTG
>DATIQH010000130.1:0-16630 GCA_035471155.1 Nitrospiraceae bacterium
ATCGGATAACTCTTCGCCTCCTCGCGCCATACGTTTCGTCTCTCCTACCGGTTTCCTCAGTACCACACTTGAAAGTGCGAAAATCGGCCTGTTGCGGGACTCCACTCTGCTTCAACCGTTGCCACTCGCGCTGCCGGCGGCCCAATCTTTAGGTCTTCGATCAGGATCAGAATCTGGTCTTTGGAGCCTTCAACTTCAAGTTCGACTCGGCCATCATGGAGATTCCTGACTCCTCCGCAGAGTCCTCGTTGCGATGCGACACGCGCCGCAAACGCCCGATATCCGACCCCTTGGACTCTTCCCTTCACCAACAGCTTTGCTCGGAGCGCAGCCGGTTCACTTGGCTCGGCCATAGATTCAGACGGACCGCGTATGACCAACGATGCCTATCCAACGAAGGGATACTCTCACACCTCCGCAGAGGCGTCACGCATTTTGCGATTACGCGCGAGTGCATGTTGACCAATGGTGTTGAGGCGTAAAAAGGAAACGCTGGAAGAGATTCGAGGCACGTCGGTATCGCGCGATTTTTCAGCGCGCAACCGAAAATTTTGTGGATGTTAACCGGAGAGATTACGTCGATCCGCAGCGCGAGCAAGCTTGGATGCTGGGTCTACTGGAGGGGGTTTTTCCGCCCGCAGCAGATTCGATAAAGCGAAAATGAGCGGGCGGCACGAGCAAGCTCTGTTTGGTCGGGGCGAGAGGATTCGAACCTCCGACCCCTGCGTCCCGAACGCAGTGCGCTACCGGGCTGCGCTACGCCCCGACAAAGTCAACAGAACTGCAAAGCGAGCAGGGATTGTCTTACATCAAGGGGTCGAAACGCAAGCCAAGGGCGTCAGCCACCTCTCGACAGGTAATCTTTCCGCCGGAGAGGTTCACCCCTTTCGCCAGTCCAGAGTCTGCCCGCACAGACTCCTCCACCCCCTGCGAGGCCAGACGCAGCAGATACGGAAACGTGGCATTCGTCAGCGCGACAGTCGAGGTATGCGGAACGATTCCCGGCATATTGGCCACACCATAATGAAGCACTCCGTCTACGACATAGACGGGGTCTGAATGGGTGGTGGGTTTCGTGGTCTCGAAGCAGCCGCCTTGATCGACTGCGACGTCCACCACCACGGCTCCCGGCTTCATGCGCGCCACCACTTCACGCGAGACCAATTTTGGCGATCGAGCCCCAGGGACGAGGACCGCCCCAATAACAAGATCTGCGGCCATCACGGACTCGTCAATCGCAGCTTGCGTGGAAGCACGCGTCACGATTCGACCACGATACAATTCATCGAGTGCCCGGAGCCGCTCAAGGTCGAGATTGATCACCGTCACCTGAGCCCCCATTCCGACAGCGATTCGAGTCGCCTCGCTACCCACCACTCCGGCCCCAAGCACTACGACTTTCCCCGGCTTCACGCCGGGCACACCGGCCAAAAGCAGCCCGCGCCCTCCTTGCGTTTTTTCCAGATAGTGTGCGCCGATCTGCACCGACATCCGCCCCGCGATTTCGCTCATCGGTTTGAGCATCGGCCGCGTGCCGTCTTTCGCCTCGATCGTCTCATAGGCAATCGCCGTGATCGTGGTATCCAGGAGGGCTTTCGTCACCTCCGGCAACACGGCCAAATGCAGATAAGTAAAGAGGGTCTGGCCCGGACGGAAGAAGCGGCACTCGGACAGCATCGGCTCCTTGACCTTCACAATGAGCGTCGCCTGCTGAAACAACTGCTCTTTCGATTCTGCCATGATTGCGCCGGCGCTCCGGTAGTCCTCATCTGAGAATCCGCTGCCGACTCCGGCCGATCGTTCGATCCACACGTGGTGTCCAGCCTGACGCAACGCTCGTACTCCATCGGGCGTGACACTGACACGATACTCATGGTCCTTGATCTCTTTTGGGACCCCGATAACCATGGCCTCTCCCTCCTCGTACAATCCATCCGACTAATTCCCGATTCATTCTATATATAATGGTTGTGAAAATGCACGGACAGACTCCTGACGACATTTCGCCAAGTGGACAGTGCGCGCGGGCCTGGTGTAAGATTCGCCCGCTCATTCAATCATGATTGACGAGGGAGGCTCTATGGATTCCGCGGCTGTGTCCTGCAATGCCTGCGGCGCCACCGGCACCGCACTCATGAAGTTATCGCTTGGGAAGGACTTTTTTGGCCGGACCTACGACCGATTGTCTCCCTCGACCGATCAAAGTCCTAAATGGTACTGCGAAAGCTGTTCGATGCAGAAAAATCTCCAACGAGATTTCCGAGATATCACCACCGAGATCGACAAGCTTGCCGCCGGGCAGACCTCTCACCTGTCGACACCCGATGAATTTCAGCGTGCTGCGTTGCGTGTGAGAGAAATTGTTGCGTTGCTCGACGCGGCTCAGAACCGGTCATCTCTCCTCGCGAGCGGCGAGGTCAATCGTTTACTCGAACGACTCAATACCATCACCATTCCCGCATAACCCACAACCGATCATGTCTGGTTTCAAACGCCACATCTTCGTCTGTACGAATCAACGGAGCCCCGACGATCCTCGTGGGAGCTGTTCCAAGCTTGGATCTGAAGCGCTCCACGCCCGGTTCAAACAAGAAGCGAAGCGGCTGGACTTGAAAGACGTCGTCCGCGCCAATAAAGCCGGGTGCCTCGATCATTGCGCTGAAGGGCCGAGCGTCGTGATCTATCCCGAAGGTGTGTGGTATCAAGTCAAATCAGAAGCCGACGTGACGGAAATCATGGAGCGCCACGTCATCAGAGGCGAGGTCGTGACCCGTCTCGTCATGCCCGATCACCCGGCTCCCACGACCGTCCCTCCGCTCACATCGTAACGTCGCTCCACAAGGATTGTTATGGCCGTTGAAGAGAAGTGGAAAGCCAACCTGGAGAAGGTGGCCTTCATGAAGCAGTTTCCCGGGCTGCTCGGCAACTGGGAAGACTTGACGGGAAAAACAATCAAGGCCGTCATCCCGCTCAAGGGGAAGCAGGGAGCCGCAGTAGTCGTGTGTGCCGATGGCGCCTTTACCATCGTGCCTCCAATGGCGCCGGAGCCTTACGAGTTGGGCGAGGCCCTGGCCGTGGCACGGGCGCTCCTTGAGCCGGCGCATCAGGCGGCCTATGTGGAGTATGATCGGCTAGTCAAGAAGGACAAAGACGCCCTCAAGTCGGCCAGGGTGGACAAGATTCTTGGAGCGATTCAGAACAATTTAGAGGAACATCCGGAACTGAAAGATCGGCTGAAAGAACTCGTCAAGGAGTGGAAGTGAGCAGCCTTCCGGATAGAAACATGTTCGAGATCTTTTCCCAAGGTCTCTTTGAAGGAGTCAAACCCATGATGGTCATACGCGATCACCTCATCCGTCATCCCGACCGCTGCACGCATCAAGCCATCTGCGTGCCGATCTGCCCGACCGGCGCCTGGCTTTCCACACCACCCTACAAGTTCGATCCTTCCCGCTGTCTCGAAAGCTGCCGCCTCTGTTTGGATGCCTGTCCCTCGCAGGCGATCTTCGCCGTATTCAAGAAGGGGGAGAAGTTGCTGGAGCCGCAAAAAAAAGAGGGGAGTCGCGGCTGACGAACGGCGCACGATCTCGGCAACACCATAATGCGTTGCACCGAAACAGCCTGCTGAAGCTCCTTCTCATTCTCCGCAGGCTCCTATAAAATGCTGCCCTTCGGGCAGCATGCCGTCGCCTGCTTTTCTTATCATGCCCTCTGATATTGTTTTGGCGCTATGGTGTTACCTCGACGCGCATCCGTTCCATCCGCGACGGGAATAGGATAGAAAGAAGGTCCTCGTTGAACGCGCGCAGTCGGGGATCAGCCAGCCTACCCCTAAGAGACTGAAGAGAAAAACTCGATCGGTTCCAGCTTTCCTTCCCCCCCTTCATCATCCCAGCTTCTTCGCTCCTTCGGCAAAGTCGCCGCAGAACTCCCATGTTAAGTATGAAGAGGGATGAAAAAGAATGAGTGGGCGCTATCGGCTTCGCTGAGAATCACAACGCCGGTTTATCTATCCTGTGCGATAGCTATGGAACAACAACTGGGGAGAGGATGGTAGGAAGGTGCGTTCGTCTTTACTTTCCTGCTGGCCGCTCCAGGAGGCAGCCAGTCTGACAGCAGGCAACAGCCTGCTGTCAGAAGTCGTTGGTTTACGGCATCAAGGTGCACTCAACGTGAAGTCCTGCGTTTGATTGGCAGCAATAGTAATATCTTTTGGCGAAGGCGCTGGGTTCTGGGTTGCGTAAATCGTTGTGCCAGTCGTTGTGACGACTTGGGCGGAGCCCTGAACGGTATAGATTTTTGCCACCAAGGCTTGCGCGGCATCGGTCGGTGTAATAGGCGGCGGGATGGCGTTGTACGAAGCGAACGACGGAGCGCCAGTGGGCAGCGTCATATTGTATTGATAGTCACCGATTGGGTCAGCAGAGTCCAAAACACTGGCGACCACCGATTTCACGGTCACGATCAGACCACTGTCCAACTTTTGCTTCGCTGCGACAATGACGGTGCCATCATCATCCGCTGGGCTCAACGTCACCTTGCCAGTAATCGCCTGGCTTGAGGAATTCGCTAAAGAGAATGGAGCGGCGCTTGTGCTGATGATGGTGATGACGGGTGCAGGATCGACTGGAACTGCGGCAATGACTGCTGTCGCATGATCGTCTGCAGTGATCACGACATCGTAATCGTTCGCTGGATCTAGATGGGCAATGAAGAATTTTCCGGTATCCGTATTCACGACTGTCGAACGAACGATTCCACCGTTGAATTGGGCCGATGCAGTGACATTTTTCCCGACCAGTGATTGATTCGCGAAGCTGCTTTTATCGACAAAACCTTGGATACCGTTCAGTGCGTAGGGAATGACTTTAATGACAGGCTTCAGTTTGTATGTACCGTTCCCGGTTTTCACAATGGAGTGGCAGGCATCAAAGTCCAGCAGCAGATCGACTCGTTGCCCTGAACCCACGTTGAACTGGTGGATCAGTTTAATGCCGCTTTGCACTGCACTAGGCGTATCGAGAGCAATCTCATCGGTTGTGTTTTCCAGGACAACCGAATTGGCCAATGACTGACCAGTGTTACGGTCCAACACCAGGCGCAGTTGCGTGTAATGGCCCGCGGGCAATGGTGTCTCTCCAAGACTTTCGAGCGCAAAGTTGGGATTTGGATTCGTTGAGTAGTTCAGGTCGAGCAGGTTGATTTTCCGCGGAGGATTGAGGGTGATGTCGGTCCAGCCTGCACCATTGTCGGATGCGGAGTCGCTTTGATGTATCCGCACTTTACTGACGGTGACATTCACTTTATCAAAGCCGCAGGCCGGTGCATCGGTCATCGAAACGCTTGCCGTCCCTGGCTGCGTACTGCCGCCACCATCACCGCCGCATCCGGCTACAACACCAGCCAGTAGTAATCCCATAAACCAGATGAGTGGTTTCGAATTCTTCTTGAGTGTGTTCATCTTCCCCTCCCATCTATTTGGGTTGAACATAGTTGCTGGGATTAGTAGTCAGATTGTCTTACAGCAGTAGAATCTGAATGGTACCTTGCCGAGCCCTATCACAGTCCTTGTTCCGCCGCCGTCGGCATTGACAACTGCTCGCAAGTAGCATGCTATTTCCCGATAGTTTTGGAAAACAACCTGTGCATAAGTAGGGGGAGGAAGTACTTATTGCAATAAAGTCACAGTGTTAGATCCACAAAACGGATGGTCAACTCAGGTGTCACGAACGTGTTCTCCATGACTCGATTTAACTCCGTTACAACTTATACAGGTGACGGCCTGTCGGGATTTCCATACAATTCCAGCTTTCTATATTTTGAACGTTGTTCATCCTGCATCTGTTTCATTTCCGAGCTGATATTGGAATGAACGGGTGCGGTGGCTTGGCTACGATTCTGACGGTGGGGCGAGGACGTGGGAGAGGAATTGTCCTGTATGAGAGCCAGCTACCTTTGCCACCTGTTCCGGTCGGCCTTCTGCCACGATGTATCCGCCTGCTGCGCCGCCTTCTGGGCCTAGGTCGATAATCCAATCCGCTGACTTGATGACGTCGAGGTTGTGTTCCACCACCACCACGGTATTGCCGTTGTTCACCAGCTTTTGCAGCATGGCCAGAAGTTTCTTGATGTCTTCGACGTGTAGCCCGGTAGTCGGTTCGTCCATGATATAGAGCACGTTCTTCGCGGACGAGTCCTTAAGTTCGGCTGCGATTTTCAATCGTTGAGCCTCGCCGCCGGAAAGTGTCGTCGCGGACTGGCCGAGACGGAGATAGCCGAGCCCGATGGTCGAGAGGAGATGGAGCTTTTCGGTGAGCTTGGGCGTGCCGCTGAAAAATCCCAACGCTTCTTCAGCCGTCATCTGCAAGACATCGTGGATCGTTTTCCCGCGATAGCGAATGGAGAGGACGTCCGGTTTGAATCGTTTCCCATCGCAGGCCTCGCACGTCGCGTAGATATCTTCGAAGAAATACATCTCGAGTTTTTCGACGCCGCTTCCTTCGCAGCGGTCGCACCGGCCTCCGGTGGTATTGAAGGAGAAATGGCCAGGCGTGAGCCCGCGCCGGAGCGCATCGCGCTCGGAGGCGAAGAGAGAACGAACCTCATCGAACGCTTTCAGGTAGGTGATCGGATTTGAGCGCGGCGTTCGGCCGATCGGTTCCTGATCGATGAGCTTGATGCCGGTGAGATGTTCGATCCCCTTGATTGCGCGAAACTTGCCCATCGGCAGTGACTCGACACGAAAGGCACGGGCGATGGCACGGTAGAGTGTGTCTTCAACCAAGGTGCTCTTTCCGGACCCCGAGACCCCCGTGATACAGATCAGCATGCCGAGCGGAATATGGACAATCAGATCTTTGAGGTTGTTTTCGGACGCGCCTGCTAGAACCAGAAACTTTCCGTTTCCTCTTCGCCGGGACCTGGGTGTGGCAATTTCGTTTTCGCCGCGCAGGTATCGCGCTGTGATCGATCGCCGGTCTGCAATGAATTCCTGTTGTGGCGCTGCACAGATCACCTCACCGCCCTTCTCGCCCGACAGAGGGCCCAGCTCGACAAGATAGTCGGCTGCCTGCATCATCTGGCGGTCGTGCTCGACGACGACCACGGTGTTGCCCTGGGCTGCCAGATCTTGCAAAATGCCGGCGAGCGTCGCGGTGTCGCGCGAGTGGAGACCGATAGTCGGTTCGTCGAGAACGTAGAGCGTGCCGACCAGGCGGGCGCCGAGTTGATTGGCCAAGGCTGCGCGCTGGGCCTCTCCTCCAGAAAGCGTGCGGGTCTGGCGGGAGAGCGTCAGATAGCCGAGGCCCACGCGGAGGAGAAAGCCGAGTTTAGCCGTCAATTGTCGGAGAATGTCGCGGGCAATCTGCTCCTCGTAGGGAGAGAGGGTGAGAGAGGTAACCCATGCGGCGGCCTGTTCAATTGTGAGATCGGACAGCTCATGGATATCGTTGCCCGCGATCTTCACATAGCGAGCATCCGGTCGGAGACGGGACCCTGCACAGATTGGACAGGGGACTGGTGTCCTATAGCGGCTGAGCATCACGCGCACATGCAACTTGTAGCGCTTTCCTTCCAAGTATTCGAAAAATTGCTGCACGCCCTCCAGCTTGCCTTCTCCCTGCCAGAGCATCTGCTGGATAGGATTGGGTAGATCTTTATAGGGGAGGGCGAGATCGATCCCGCGCCGTTTCATGGAGAGCAACATTTGTTTCTGCCACCAGTCGGCGCTGGGTTTGCTCCAGGGTTCAATCGCGCCTTGGGCCAGCGACTTGCTGTGGTCGGGAATGACCAGGTCGGGATCGTAACGAAGAATGTTGCCGAACCCCTTGCACTCCGGACAGGCACCCAGTGGGTGATTGAAGGAAAAGAGGACCGGGCGAATCGGTTCGAATGTTCGCCCGCATCGTTGACAGCGAAAATTCGTGCTGTAGGTGCGGCGGCCCTGGTCGATAACCTCCACGAGGCAGAGGCCCTCGCCTTCGCGAAATGCGGTTTCGATCGCTTCGACGAGGCGAGATCGATTGTCTTCCCGGATCACCAGCCGATCGAGGATGACATGAAGATGGTCCGGCCTGGTCTTGGGAAGGGTGTGGATCTCATGGAGATCAAGAATTTCTTCGCCGCACTGCACTCTGGTGAATCCGCGCAGCAACAGCGATTGGAGAAAGGCCTGGTCCTGTTTCGGCGCCGGAGCTTTGATCGGAAACAGGATCATCGCTCGTGTATCGGAACAGTGCTTCAGGAGGTCGTCGGCAACGCTGCCGGGCTGAAAGCTGCGCGCATCGATGGCGCAGTCGGGGCAGACCGGATGGCCTACTTTGGCGAACAGCAGTCGCAAAAGGTCGGCAGTCTCGGTCGTGGTTCCGACCGTTGAGCGGGCGGTGCGGATGGGGTTCTTCTGCTCGATTGCAATGGCGGGACGGACGTTGATCAGCCGATCGACATCGGGCCGGTTGACCTTGTCGAGAAACATGCGGGCATAGGTGGAGAGCGATTCCACATAACGCCATTGCCCTTCGGCGAACAGAGTGTCGAACGCGAGAGAGGATTTCCCCGACCCTGAGACGCCGGTGATGGCTGTTACCCGATTGTGCGGGATGCGGAGCGAGATGTTTTTCAAATTGTTTTGCCGTGCGCCCTCGACGATGAGGTCTGCAGATTTGTTCTGAGGTAGAGGGGTAGGTTCCACGGGGTAGGCTCCAAGCGACATAAATACATGATCGTAGCGCGGACGATTCGTGAATATCTACTCCGGCGCCTGCTTCGCTCCCACGCGGGGTGTGAGTCGTTCAGATTTCTCCGGATCGGGGTATTCAGCAAAAGGCTTGGCGATTGTCCTCAATGGTGAGAGGATGGGGGCGCTCAGCGAGAGGAGGGGAGTATGATTCTATCGACGACCCCGAGTATCGACGGAAAGAAAGCGGTCAAGTATTTGGGATTGGTCTCCGGGGATGCCATCCTCGGCGCGAATATTTTTCGTGATTTTTTCGCGTCGATTCGGGATATCGTAGGCGGCAGATCGGCGGCGTATGAAGCCGAGTTGCGCAAGGCCAAAGATATTGCGCTTGGTGAAATGCGCGAGCAGGCTCGTCATCTGGGGGCCAACGCCATTGTCGGCATCGACATCGACTATGAAACGATCGGCGCCAACGCCAGCATGTTGATGGTCAGCGCCAGCGGCACGGCGGTTGTCGTGGAGCCGGAGTAGAATTATGCAGCGTCTGCCTCAAGCGGAATATCTCGGGATCGGGCGTCAGTTGGCTCGCTTGTTGGGTTCTTGCCTTGAAGGAGCATCTGGCGACGAGTTGCGTGAACTGGCGCGCGTGTACGACCCTTCCGCGAACGAAGCGCGTATCAGCGCCGAGGTGTTTCTCTTTCACAAATATTTGCTCATGCAAGCTTGCGTCGGCGTGTTCCCCACATCGGAAGTCGATTATGTCGTCGGGGGACTGTTTGCGGCGCTCAACGAACGGGCCAGCGGGCTGGAGTTCAGTTCTGAGCGGCAGACGGCGATGGAACAGATGTGGCAGGAGCGGGCGGCACAGTTCGACCAGCCCTTCTCGCAGGATCGAGAGGAGTTTCTCAATGAAGGCTCCGGCCCCACCCACTGGAAACAGACGATCGGCCGGTTCTGTCAGAACGTGCGACAGATCGACAACCCTCCCAACATTTGGGCCGGAACCGATGGCCCATCCCACGCTGCGAGCCACTCCGTCACTGCCGCTCTCGATCAGATGGTCTCAGCTCTAGGGGAGATGAGCCGACTCCATTTTAATGGAGCCAGCTGAAGATCTAACCTGACACCTTCTTCACGAGCCCCACGGATCCCAGATACAGCACGAGCGAGCCGATCATGGCAGGCCAAAACCCGACTTGTGGAATGCCCAGAATCATGGTGATGACGTACACGACCCAGGGCGGAACGAACCACAGCAGGTTTTTCGCATAGCTGACGATCGCCTCGTTGCCCCCGTTCAGATAAATCAGTATGAACGTGGCGCCGGTAATGGCGGGAAAGGTGCTGGCAAAGGCGGCGAGGAACGATTTGCCTTGCGACCCAAGATAGGTGGAGACACTCACAATAGTCCCGCCCAGCAGAAAATACACGGCATATTTCACGAAGTCGCTCACGATACCTCCTTCTCAGATTCCTTGAAACGTTTCCATCGCCTCCCGCTCCAATGCCTCGCCGTGACCTGTATACCGGGGTGAAAAGTGAAAGACAATGAGGTCGCGCACTTGGGCCTTGCGTGCCATGAGTCCTGCTTGCTTCGCAGTGAGATGGTAGCGCTCGCGGGCCTTTCCGGCATCTACGTCCAGATAAGGCGACTCGCAGTAGAAGAGGTCTGAGCCCTGAACAAGTGCGACGATCTTCGCTTCGTTCTCTTCATCGTATCGAGCGTCGACGACGTAGGCAATCTTTTGCCCGCGCGATATGGTGCAGAATCGTTCTTTGATCTCGCCCAACACAAGCTCTCGCGCCTCGCGATGGTGCTTGTCATAGAGTGTGGCCGTGAAGCGGAACTCATCCGGTTGACCTTGCCAAATGTACTGTTTCACGTCTTTGAGCCAAGAGCCGACCGGCAGACCCGCCTCGTGGAGCTTCTGCTTGTTCACATTGATGTGGAACTGTTCCTCCAGGGAATAGGCAAACGAGGGTACGCGATGATTCAAGGAGACCGCCCTTACGGTGAACTGGGGATCGCTGATGACCGTGAATTGACCTGTAGCTGGTTCCGGCAGAAGAGGGCGAGCCGGTAGTTCAGTCTGGAGGAACCCGTCGGTCGCGCGGAACAGCGCCCGCCGGACTTCCCTGGGATGAAACTCCTGGACGTCGAGTGTCAGTGGATACCCGTCAACCAGATTCCAGGTGTAGCCCTGCAATTTGCCCTGCACATTGTTGACGAGTCCAGGAGGGCCGAATAGTCGGACGGTTTTGCCTCGGCCCAGGGCCACTCGGAGAACTGCATCAAAACCGATGAAATGATCCACGTGCGTGTGGGAGATAAGTATGTCGTTGGCACGCAGAAGCCTTGTCGGCCCCAGCCCGTCATTGTGCCCCAGGTCGAATAGCAACGCCCGCTTCGACCAGCGGACCTCGACATAGATTCCGGGATCACCGAAAACATCGTTGACGAGGTAACTGGAGAAGGAGGGATTCATTGAAATTGCACCAGTGGGTTATTGAATCATGAAATTATTTCAAAAAGTCTATTGTCAATGGAAGAATAAAACGATCGCTATCCGATAGCCACTCTCACCGCGCCGTACATCGTAATGACTTCGACCGTGTGTGCGACGATCGTGATGTAGAGATTACGTGTGTGTAGCCAGATGATTCCCCAGATGAGCCCGTCCCACAGAGCGATCCAGTGGAGATGTTGAAACGTGGCTACCATGAAAGGGTCGAACGCGAATACCAGCGCGCAGGTGATGAGGGTAAGAGGCGAGAGGCGTCGGGCCAGAGCTGAATTCCATAACTTCGATTCTAGCGCGGCCAGCCGTCCGAGGAGAAATCCGCGAAAATTGAGTTCGACAAGGAAGGCGATGCCGCAAATGAACCAGGGGACCATGACCAAGATGGGCAGTCGGCCGTGCGGTGTAGTCTTCAAGAAGGTGATGTCATAGCCTAGATGTGGGTAGGCCGAGAGAATCACGAGCGTATTCAGACAGCCAAGAAGCAGACCCGTCAAGAGTCCCCAGCGCAGGCCATCCAGGATTTTTTCTTTCTCCAGCCCAAGCCGAGATACGATGTTGCGGTTGCGCATGGCCCAAACGCACAAGGCGAGATAGGCGCAGATCTGTGGCGCGAACTGAACCAGCGTATGTTCTTGGAACGAAGAGGGAAGGGCGTAGAAGCCGAGTGTCACAGCGACAGGGAACAGCGCGAGGGCTGCTCCCCATTCTTTGGCCTGAGTCGGTGTCTCACGCAGACCGGGCTCAGGCGAGGTCATGAGGCGTCAGTTGAGTTGGAGATTATAACGGTCGAGTGTAGTGGCTTTGTGCCGCGAGAGGTTGGAAAGGGACTTGTTGTAGTCGACCGTGGCGCGCAACTCGTTTCCTTGGGCCGTCGCGAGATCTCGTTGGAAGTCGAGCACAAAGCGTGTGGTGCTGAGTCCCACTTTCAACCGCTCTTGCTCGGCCTGCAACTGCTTCTCTGCCATGATTCTGGCCGATCTGGTGGTTTCAATCCTCTTGAAATCCGTCTGAACGCGCCGGACCGCTTCGCGCACACCTACGATGATCTGTTGCCGCACGCTCATGAGCGACGCTTCGGCGTTCTTTTCCTCCAGCTGCCGTTTGTTATAGGTGCTCCAGGCTGAGCGGTTGCCGAGCGGGTAACTTAAGACGAGGCCCGCTCCATAATTGTAGTAATCGCCGCTGAAGTTTTGGTTGACAGAGTCCGTGTAGTTTTGTCCGAGCCCCGCCATTCCCATCGTTCCTTGGAACGAGAGGGTCGGAAGAATCTGATTTTTGGCGAACTTGGTGTTGAGGTCGCTCGTCTCCATATTCTTCTTCGCCTGGACAATTTCCGGCCGCTGCTCGATGGCGATGTCGATGGCCTCCTCAAGACTGATGGGTTCGAGGGTCACGACCGGTTGATCGAGCGGGGTCAGGCGCAAGTCTTGACGTAGGTCCTCTTCCGCGGGATTGAGCAATCGGCGCAGCTGATCTTCCTGGTCTCGAATGGTTTTATCCGCAACCAGCACCTGCTCGACCCGCGACGCGACGGCCGCTTCGGCTTGTAAGACATCGACGATCGACATGATTCCGGCTTTCGCCTTCGCGCGGTTGCTGGCCAAGAGTTCCTGCGCCGCTTTCAGGGCCGCCTCGGCTACTTTCAGGTTCTCATTGGCGAAAACTACTTCCCAATAGGTCTGTTCCACCGTGGCGAGAACGGTGAGGACGCGATCGCGGAAAACATGCTCTTCCACGATGGCATTATTCTGCGCGACACGTATGAAAGTTTTGGTGACATCGATCCCTGCGTTGCGGAGGAGCGGTTGTGTGAGGGTGAGCGCGAGCCCGCCTGTATAGGCTGGGTTGAACAGGAACCCGCTCGCCACATTCTGGTTTACATTGGTCCGAGTAGGGCTGTAATTCAGATCGACATTGCCGCCGGTCGGTAGGTTTGTCGTGGCATCTAACGTGACAGACTGGGTGCGTTGATCAAAGGTGGTAATCCCGGTCAAGGCGCCGCCGGTTCCGCCGAATACCGGGCGATTGAGCGGGTTCACGGTTCGGTTGAACTGACCGTTGACGCTGAGAGTCGGGTCGAACTTGGCTTGCTCAACTGTGATGTCGGCCAGCCGGCTTTCCTTCGTGTGGCGGCTGATGCTGATATCCAAGTTATGTTTCAGCGCTTGCAGTGCCGCGTTGGCGAGGGAGATGGTCTCCCGTCGTTCCGCCGAAGGGGTCGCGCCCACCTCCAGGCTCCAACTGGGTCCGGGCGACAGGATCAGGCCTATGCCGACGGCATAGCCGCATGTGCGCCACCATCGCTTTGCCCCAATCCGCTGTTTCATCCCCCCTCCTTTGATCGACAAGGAATATCGATCAATACTATAATGCTTCCATGCATGGCTGTCATGGACAAACTACCATGAGGATCCGAGGTCATCGGGTTATGAGACGTACTCATCGAGTGGTGAGGTTTTCCGCGGCGATTGCCGGCCCTGCCTTGTTCCTGCTTGCATTCTTGTTGTTGGACTCGCAGGCCTGGGGGCAATCGATCTCCAGCGTTCGTTCATTCGACGGAGGGGTTGCGCCACTGTTCAGGTCGCCAGGCCAGGGGAGTCTCTATATCGACAATCAAGGAACACAGGGATTTCTCTACAACCCAGGAAATAATTTCCAATCGTTCAGCTTTCGGAATCCCACGACCGGCCAGGCATGGAGCGGGGCTGTGACCACGCTTGGGCCACAACTTTCGATCGGACTTATTCAAGGCGCCAACCAGGTCGGCTCGCCGCTCGTTCTTCCAGGCCCGCCACGCCAGACGTCGCCGTTACCGTCGATCCAATCGACCATTCTCGACGACATCCCCTGACACAATGCTGAAAAAGCCGTTGTTCTCACCGACCAGGCCCCGGCGCGCTGAGAACCCCTTCTCACGGATCACGGAGCATTCGCCAGTTGCCAGGTGAGGGCGAGGACATACCGTGCTACGGTCCGCAAAATTTCAGGATTGATCGTCTCAGCGGTGTCGGTGGTCTGATGAAAGTGCGGGTGGACCCCGCCGCTCACGATGGCGATTGTTGGAACTCCTGCCTCTTTGAAAGGTACGTGGTCGCCGCCGGGGAAGAATCCGTACATGTCAACCTTGTTTACCAAACCCGCTGCCCACCCTGCTTCCTTTGCCGTGGATTTTTTAAACCCTGTGATACCGACGGTTATCAGTCCGTTTCCCACTCCGGCATGGTCGATGTTGATCATGGCCTTCGTTGAGCCGAGGGGGATGACGGGTCTCGATGTATAGAGGCGTGACCCGAGCAAATCTCTCTCCTCTCCACTAAAGGAGACAAATAGGATCGTCCGTTGAGGACGCAGGCCAATTTTCCCAAGGGCCCGTGCGACCTCCAGTACTATGGCTGTTCCTGATGCATTGTCGTCAGCGCCTGGAAACCAGAGGCCCGCTGGACGTCCAAAATGGTCGCGATGAGCGCCAATGACGATGGCATCCGGTCCTGTCCCAGGGATGAGCCCTACCACGTTGGTCAGCAAGCCGTCCTCTATCGTGGTTTTCCAATGGAGAGACGCATATTGGTTGGTTTGATAAGAGCGCGTTGATGGGGCGCTATTGAATTGTTCTTGGAGAGTGCGAAGGCGGTCAGGATTGGACTCATCGCCGCTTCCGGCGAGGAGAGTCTCTGCCAATTCCGTGCTGATCCATGCGCCAGGGAGAGCTTGGTCAAGGGAGAGCTGCCCATAAAATGCGCTGGGCCTTCCCGTGGCGCCGCGGCGAGTTTCATAGGGGGTGAGCACTGGTCCTGTGGCTGTAAGATAGCCGAGCGCGCCTTTCTGGCGTGCGAAGCGGACCTTATCTGCATGGCTGACGGGGCTTGGGTAGTGATCCGGTTTGCCACGGAGAAAGAGCACGATGCAGTTCTTCACATCGACGCCGGCGTAATCGTCGATTCCTTGAGCGGGATCGACAATGCCATAACCGACGAAGACGACCTGACCCTGGAGATCGGCAGAGGGGGAGTCAAAGACCGGGAGGTAGTCTCTACTCAACTGCGCTGTGACCAACTGGTCCGCTGCGCCGGTGCGAACGACCGGGCCGGGTTCGATGAGTGACGTGGAGACCATCGAGGCCATGATGCCAACGGGCTCTCCCTTCATGGCCCTGAGAGAGGGGAAGGCGATCCCGTTGTTGTCAATGAGCGGTAGTTGTACCCCTGCCAAAGTCAATTCCCGTGCAACCCATTGTGCGGATCGCAGGTCATCGGCGGATCCGGTTTGCAGTCCGTTGAAAGCCGGGCTGCTTAACGTGCGTACGTCGGCGAGCATCCGTTCGCTCGACAGGCTATCGAGTGCCTCAAGCCATGCACGCTGGTCTTCCTCCGATTGCGCGTAACCTCGGCTCCCCAAGGGAAGCAGAGCGAGGATGATTCCCAGGAGAATGATCACAACAACGGAGGGGGGGCAGCTGTGCGTCGAGTCGTTCATGCAGTGAGCCTTTCGAGGTGCGGAGCGCACTATAGCATAAACCGGCAGGTCCGTTGCAGAGGGGTTGCAGGCCAAGGTAGTATGCCGAGTTATGAGGATGAAGCAGCGATGACAGATTTACCCACACAAGCAGATCGTTCTCCGAACCGGCTCATCGCAGAAGCCAGTCCCTATCTTCGGCAGCATGCGGAGAATCCAGTGGAGTGGTTTCCCTGGGGCGAGGAAGCCTTGGCGAAGGCGAAAGCGGAGGATAAGCCGATTCTGCTGTCGATCGGCTATTCGGCTTGCCACTGGTGCCATGTCATGGCTCATGAATGTTTCGAAAATGTCGAGATTGCCGGGCTCATGAACCGGGAATTCATCAATGTGAAGGTCGATCGTGAGGAGCGCCCGGACCTGGACGATATTTACCAAAAGGCGGCGCAGGTATTCCTAGGACGGGGTGGTGGGTGGCCCCTGACGATGTTCCTGACGCCCGATCAAGAGCCATTCTACGGAGGGACGTACTTCCCGCCGGAGCCACGCTACAATCTGCCGGGATTTCCCGAGGTCTTGCGCGGGGTCGTCGAGGCCTATCGGAATCATCGAGACGATGTCCGCAAGAATGTGGAGAAGGTGAGAGCAGGATTGCTGAGAGTCGGAACGCCCCAGCCATCGGAGGATCCCTTGACGGATTGTTTGCTCGACGAGGCGGCCAAGAATTTAGGACAGTTTTTCGATCCGGTTCATGGCGGGTTCGGTGAGGGACCGAAATTTCCGACGGTCCCTCCCCTCAGCCTCCTGCTGCGTCAGACAGCTCGGACCAAAGAGGCCTCTCATCAAGAGCAGGTCCTCTTACAGTTGATCCCCTCCGGGGGATCAGCGTCAACCTGCTCGGGACGTTGAACGTCCTGGAAGCGGTTCGCCACACCGGTTGCCGGGCTCGGGTCCACATCGCCGGCACGTCGGAGGAGTATGG
>DATIQH010000131.1:0-2362 GCA_035471155.1 Nitrospiraceae bacterium
CTGGTAGCGAATCTGCAGAAGCACACTCCCCGCTCGGTTCATGGGAGGACAAACCCTGTCCACGCCATATCTGTGACTCATGGCCATTCCGCATCACGGTTCCGTCGTTTTTCATTACATGCCTCCTTGGGGTCGGAAAGAGAGTTGCGGGGAGTTCACACGCGGCGATGACTCCGTTGTCATGGTTGTCTCTAAAAAGGGAACTCGCTGGAAACTCGCCCCTGCCTGGTCCATAGGTCGAGCCCACAGGAACACGCAGGATCCCCTCGGCAGAAGTAAGGCCCTCCGCAGGGGCTTCCGCTCGTCAGATGGCTCCCTACGCGTCAGCGTGGGTGTTGAGGAAGAAAACTCTTCCCTTCCTGAACATCTCGTGACGCATCGACCGTTGTGCCACTGGGGAAGCGAAGTCGATTGGCACGGACGACGGAGTACTCGATGCTCCCACAATTGCTGCAGCGTGTTGCTAAGCATAGGCGGGGTGTTTCCTCTCTGAGGTTCGCGAAGGTTTCGCAGACGCGTTGCCCACTGCAATGTCGACAGAGCAAAGGTCCCCCTCTGCTTTCTTTCTCGTTGCTCGTTGAGCTTCCCTTGGGTGCAACGGCATCGGATGATACAGGTCTCCGTTCCACGACTGATTGTCATCCTCCGGCGTCGCACGCTGGCGCAATGAGCAATTTGTTAGCCAGAGCGAAGGTCATGGGAAGCGGATCTGACAAAAGCATATAAATTCACCAATTTCAGGGTTCGCTGCCATGTCTCGTGGCGCTGGGGTCAAGAGAAACAAGGGGCATTCTGTCTGTTCACGGGACAGTCTGTCTCTCGGGTGAACAGCAGATAAAGAAGAAGACTCCATAGGAAGATGATGGGTCACGGAACAATACTTTTGTTGATTGCTTGCCTACTGCAAGCTTCTGAAATTAGGGCAGCTGTCTCCTAAGAGGTTCACCGGTCACGTTGTCTCCATCCTCGACAGCGACACCATCGAAGTTCTGCACAACACCCATCCCTCACGCATCCGTCTCAACGGCATCGACTGCCCTGAGAAAACCCAAGCCTTTGGCGCCCGAGCCAAGCAAGCTACGTCCGCGTTCTTCTTCGGGAGAGATGTCATCCTCCAGACCCACGGCCAGGACAAGTATGGGCGCACCCTTGGAGACGTGTTCCTGTCGGATAGACCGAACGTCAATGACACGTTGGTAAAGACGGCTGGTGTTGGTGGTATCGGAGGTATGCACCGAAAGATATGGTGCTGGAAGGGATAGCGAAGGAAGCACGAGAGGCGAAGAAAAGATTGTGGGCCGATCCGCAGCCGGTGCCGCCGTGGGAGTGGCGGAAGCGGAGCTGTTAGAACGGGTGGAAACTCGCTCTGCGATACAACCGCTTTTTCTGGTTCGCGTCTCGTGCAGTTCACCGTATCGTACAAGAAACAAAACCTTCAAAACGTCTTTCAGTCTCTTGCCGCCTGCCTAGTCGTTCGGGGGCACCGTGTTCAAAAACCGCTCTCATGACCGAGAGCGGTCACTCGCCAACAATCTTCGTGTACGGCTCGGCTCTCTTCTTTGCGGCCTCATAGGACATCTTCAACGGCGTCAGAAGTCGCAGTTGAAGGAGTCGTTGTGAAACCGTGGTCAACGTGGCGAATCGCCTCTGTCGTACAAACGATGGCGTTGCGAGTTGGATTGATTCGACAGAAGAATCCTAGGTGTGTCGATAGGGCTTCGAGCATGATTCCGCTATAAGAACCACACACCAGGAGCCGACGAACCGATCTCATGAGAAACAGTCCGACCCGAGGGAGGTACTACGCCATGTCGCCCATAGAAAACGCTATTGTTGAAAAGCTGCAGAAAGGCGGTCCGTGCTGCCTCGACGATGTCGTCACGTCCCTTCCCAATTCCAGTTGGGGAGAGGTATATATCGCCGTTGATCGGATGTCGAGGGACGGACGCGTGTTGCTTCACCAACTCGGGTACTCAAGCTATCAGATCACACTGAAGGGCGTGGCTCAAGGCGCACATTGACCACTCAGGGCAAGGAGTTCTATTCAATCCTCGCAGCGGATCTGGCGAACGTTCTCTGCACCGGCTATGCATGGAAGCTCCTTACGGCACTACCAGAACCGTGGGAAACTCCAGCCACCGCTCAGCAAAATGTCTGGAGGCCACCTGAAGGCCGTAACATCCCCACAAGTCCTTCCACTGGTTAACGGCGCATTCCCTTCACCACAGAAGGGCCAACTTCCGAGGTACTTCCTGTAGGTCTGTCGCTGGCCATGGCGCACGCTATCCTTTGTCCATGCGACGAGTCCCACGGCCTGCACCAAGGAGGAGGTGCTCGGCCTCACCTCGCTGACGCTTTGCGT
>DATIQH010000132.1:0-3539 GCA_035471155.1 Nitrospiraceae bacterium
GTGCTGCTCAAACTCAAGCTTGCCGATCAAGCCGGCAAGCCGGTAACCAATGCGCAGGTTGCATTCGTCTATACCATGCCGATGCCGGGCATGACCGATTCTAAGGTGACCGCTCGCCATGCCAAGGATGGACTCTACGAAGGCAAGGTAATGTTCGGCATGGGCGGCACCTGGGTCGTGACGGTCAATGTGACGGTACCAGGGCGACCTCCCGTTGCAGAAAAGTATCAGTTCTCGGTTGGCGGCGGGGGCATGTAACAGGGAAAAGCGGGCGTCTCGGCGCCCGCGGGCACGGGAAAAGCGGCCTGCCTCAACAGGCCGGGGGGTGGGAGGGTGAACACAAGGGTGAGAAAGAATGCTCGCACGACTCATTGATAGAAGCGCCCGCAATCCGATTCTGGTCATCCTCTGCGTGGTGCTGTTGGCAAGCTGGGGCCTCTGGGCGGGATTTCAGGTTCCACTGGATGCGGTTCCCGACCTGTCCGATGTCCAGGTGACCATCTACACCGAGTGGCAGGGGCGCAGCCCCACATTGATTGAAGACCAGGTCACGTACCCGATCGTCACCTCCCTGCTGGCCGGTCCGAAAGTCAAACGAGTGCGAGGTGTTTCGGAATACGGGGTCTCCTATGTCTATGTGATCTTCGAAGACCGCACGGACTTGTACTGGGCAAGAAGTCGTGTGCTGGAGTACATGCAAAAGCTGACCGGGAAGTTGCCCTCCGGCGTCACGCCAACGTTAGGCCCCGACGCAACCGGCGTCGGGTGGGTCTATCAGTATGCGCTGGTCGATGAGTCCGGCGCACACGACCTGGCGCAGCTTCGCAGTCTTCAAGATTGGTATCTGCGCTTTCAACTGGAAAGTGTGCCAGGTGTGGCAGAAGTCTCGGCGGTCGGTGGATTCGTCAAGCAGTATCAAATTGAAGTGGACCCGAACACGTTGGCCGCCTACCGGTTACCGATCAAGACGATCATCGAAGCGGTCCGGAACAGCAATGCGGAGGTGAGTGGCCGTGTCTTAGAAATGGCCGGCACGGAATACGTGATTCGAGGAAAAGGCTATCTGCGGTCGGTTGATGATATCGAGTTGATCCCGGTCGGGACGGATGGGCGAGGCACGCCTATCCTTATTCGGGACATTGCCCATGTCCACATCGGGCCGGATCAGCGGCGAGGCGTCGCTGAGTTAGACGGCAAGGGCCAGACAGTCGGCGGCATTGTGATCATGCGGGCCGGCGAAAACGCGCTTTCTGTGATCGAGCGAGTCAAAGCAAAGCTGGCTGAGATTACGCCAGCCCTGCCCAAAGGCGTCCACATCATTCCCACTTATGACCGGTCCGATCTCATTCATCGGGCCATTGCCGTGCTCCGCGAGAAGCTCGTGGAAGAGAGCATCATCGTCAGCCTGGTCGCAGTCGTCTTTCTGTTTCACCTGCGCAGCGCCCTGGTGGCGATTCTCATCCTACCGGTCGCAGTGCTGCTCGCTTTTATCCCGATGGCCTATTTGCATATCACGTCCAGCATCATGTCGCTCGGTGGCATCGCCATTGCGATCGGTGCGATGGTGGACGCGGCCATCGTCATGGTGGAGAACGCGCATAAGCGGTTGGAACAATCTCCGAAGGCCGACAGGATTGAAACGATTATCGCGGCGGCCAAAGAAGTCGGCCGTCCCTTGTTCTTCTCGCTGCTGGTGATTGCCGTATCGTTCCTGCCGATCTTCGCGCTGGAAGCGCAGGAGGGGCGGCTGTTTACGCCGTTGGTCTACACCAAAACTTTCTCGATGTTGTTCGCCACAGCGCTCTCGGTGACCCTGGCTCCCGTGCTGATGGTTCTCCTTATCCGGGGGCGCATTCGAGCGGAAACCAAGAATCCGTTGAACTGGCTGTTGGTCACGCTGTATCGGCCCATCATCTCCGGCGCATTGCGAGTCCGGTGGCTGACGCTCGGACTGGCGGTGGTGGTCGTGGGATTCACGGCGCCGATCTTTTCCCGCCTCGGCGCGGAATTCATGCCGCCGTTGAATGAGGGGACTATTCTCTATATGCCGACCACCGTCCCCGGTCTCTCGATTCCTGAATCGGCCAAAATCTTACAGGTCCAGGATCAGCTCCTCACGACCTTCCCGGAAGTGGAACGGGTATTCGGCAAAATGGGAAAAGCGCCGACTGCCACCGATCCGGCCTTTGTTGGCATGGCAGAAATCACGGTTACCCTCAAACCGGAATCGCAATGGCGTCCCGGCATGACCTGGGACCGGTTATTGGATGAGATGGATGCCAAGTTGCGCATTCCCGGGTTTCCGAACATCTGGTGGATGCCGATTCAGACTCGCACCGAGATGATCACGACCGGTGTGCGAAGCCCGGTCGGCATCAAAGTCCTGGGGCCTGATCTGAAGACCATTGAGAAAATCGGCTTAGAGATCGAGCAAGTTTTGGCCAATGTGCCAGGCACGAAAAGCGCGTTTGCCGAACGGTTGAATGAAGGCTATTACCTGGATCTCACTGTGAACAGACGTGAAGCGGCCCGTTACGGCCTGACGGTGGGAGATGTACAGGCGGTGATCACCACCGCCATCGGCGGCGAAACCGTGACAACCACGGTCGAGGGACGCGAGCGCTATCCGGTCAATGTGCGCTACAAGCGCGAACTACGCGATGACCCAGATCGGCTCAAACGGGTGCTGATTCCCACGCCGAGCGGCGCGCAGATTCCACTTGGACAGGTCGCAGAGATGGTCGTTAATCAGGGGCCGCCGTCGATCGCGGATGAAGCGGGATCGCTGGCCGGTTTGGTCTCGGTCGCGGTCAGTGGACGCGACCTGCGCGGTTATGTCCAAGATGCACAACGCGCGGTGCAAGATCGGGTGACATTGCCCTCCGGCTACCGGCTCATCTGGACCGGGCAATACGAACATCTGGTGCGGGCCGAAGAGCGGTTAAAGCTGGTCGTCCCCGTCACCATTGGAATCATTCTCTTGCTGCTCTATGTCAACTTCGGTTCGTTGGCGAAATCGCTGATCGTGCTCCTGTCCGTTCCCTTCGCCGCGATCGGGGCGATCTGGTATCTCGACTATCTGGGCTACAACTTGAGCGTGGCGGTCTGGGTGGGCATCATCGCCCTGGCAGGCGTGGCGGCGGAAACGGGCGTGGTTATGCTCGTCTATCTCGACGAGGCCTATGAGCGGCGGGTACGCGAAGGCCGCATGACGACGGCGCACGACTTACGAGAAGCCATTATGGAAGGAGCGGTTCAGCGGGTCCGCCCCAAGATGATGACGGTCGCCGCGATCATGGGCGGGCTACTCCCCATTATGTGGACGACCGGCACGGGCGCCGACGTCATGAAACGGATTGCCGCGCCGATGATCGGCGGCATGGTCAGCTCAACCATCCTCACGCTGCTGGTGATTCCCGTGCTCTATGCCCTCTGGCGCGGTTGGTCTGTGTCCGGCGGAACTCCGTCCTTACTCACCGGAACCGGCCGTGCTCCGCAAGAACTGGAAGGTATCAACGTTTCCGAGAGGCAAAGCATAT
>DATIQH010000133.1:0-3904 GCA_035471155.1 Nitrospiraceae bacterium
CGCATCTCACCGATCATGATGACATCCGGGTCAGCTCGTAAGAACGACCGCATAGCGGCGGCAAAGGTAAACCCGATTTTGGGATGGACCTGCACTTGCCGGAGGCCGTCCTGAGTGATCTCGATAGGGTCTTCCGCCGTCCAAATTTTCCGTTCGTCTGTGTTGAGATGGCGAAGCAGGGCGTGCAGGGTCGTCGTCTTTCCGGATCCGGTGGGGCCCACGCACAAGATGATGCCGTGCGGTTTTTCCGCGATGTCCAAGAGCACCGCGAGCATCGCAGGAGCAAACTCCATGGCATCGAGAGGGAGCGGCTCCTTCGCCGTGAGCAACCGCATAACGATGTCTTCATTGTTACCAGAGGTCGGCACTGTTGCCACCCGCAGTTCGATTTCCCTGTCCTGATTCAGCTTGAACCGGATCTTCCCATCCTGTGGTTTCCGGCGTTCGGAAATATCCAGATTGGACATGATCTTGATACGGGACACCAACGCTCGGCGATAGATCGCAGGAATCCGCATGTAGGTGGAACAGGTGCCATCTACGCGAAAACGAATGGCCGTTTCCTTGCGGTCCGAGTAGGGTTCGATATGGATGTCGGACGCATTGTGCCGGTATGCCTCGACAATGATCTGGCTCGCAAGCCGTACGATCGCAGAGTCATTCTCATCGATGCCGTCAGAGTCGAGGTCGAACGATTGCTCCTGATGAGCATCGTTGACCAGCTCGCCCAGTGTATCCGCAATGGACCCGCTGTCGGTATCTCCAATCGTGGCGTTGAGGAACCGTTCGATGTCACGCCGCAGGCCCAGGGCATAGCGTATCGTCAGGCTGGGAAAGGCGCGCTGGATGTCATGCCCTCTATCGAGATCATGGGGATTGTCGATTAGGACATCCAGGACGTCGCCCTGCTGTTTCAGCGGGAGCCAGTGATGTCTGCGAAGGTAGTCGTGGCTGAGAGTGCTGAGGAGTTGGGGATCGACCAGGGTCCGTTCGTCGTACGGAATATAGGGGCAATCAAAGAACGCACTCAGTGTCTTGCCGAGCACCGCTTTCGGGACTCGGTATTTTTCGATCAGCAGGCCTTCCAAGTCGGTCGATCCCTGCAAGGACTCCTGAACAGCTTTCACGAGGTCCGGCTGGCGGATGAAGCCTTCGTGGATCAAGAGATCGTAGGCGCGCGGTTCAATGGTTCTGTGGGCCAGCTTCTGCATGGTTCCTATTTTGAACGTACAGGAAGGAGTGGGATGTCCGTTTCAGTCCCTCCACCGGTCGTAGCTACTGTCAGTATAGTGGGGTTTTCATCATTCACAACCATTATCCAAAATGAAGCGCGATCCTTCGCAAGCCAACCAGAGACGAGAGTTGGCTCTGAACATGTAAGGGAAGGGGTGAACGATGAGATCGTAAGCGAGACAAGCAAGACACGCACGACTCGCCACGACTATGCGGTCTAATAGGGCGATGGTCGTGGAACGGCTTGTTTTCGCTCCAGTTTCGATCTGGCACGTTCGGCGTGGGTCTGGAGGTTGGCGCGCAGATTCTTGTCAGCTGTGGCGGCCACAGCGATGACTCCGCGAAATATCGGTATCGGTTGATTGAAGCGAAAAGGTTTCCCGTCCGCATCGCTGATGACGCCGCCGCTTTCTTCGATGAGCAGGACTCCGGCCGCAAGATCCCATTCGTTCTCCGGCTCGATGGTCAAGACAGCTTGGACACGACCTGCGGCAACCAGGGCCAGCGCGTTTGCGATGGAGTACATGGGCTGGCGCTGAGCGGTCTCGGCAAGTGTCGACCATCGATCGGTTCGGAACTCCCACGCATTGACCATGATGACAGGATCGAAGCCATGAGTTGGGGAGGGTGTGATGCGTGTGCCATTCACGAACAGTCCGCCACCGCGCACGGCGGTGAAGAGTTCGTCGGTCGAGGGATTGAGGATCGCGGCGACGATTGGCGCGCCTCGTTCGATCAATGCGGCAGAGATGCAAAACTCCGGCACCCGATTCACCAGGGCCTTCGTGCCGTCGATGGGGTCCACAATCCAGACGCGCTGGTTGGTGAGTCGGGCCGGATCGTCTGGAGACTCTTCCGAAAGCCATCCATCCTGTGGAAACTCCCGGCGCTGCATTTCATGCAGGATGCGATTGACCTCGTGATCCACGGTGGTGACCGGCGACCGGTCCGATTTCGTCTGCATGTCGAACCCAACCCTGACCAGTTCGCGCACCTTTGCGCCGGCGTCCCGGATCGACTCGACCAACCTTGCTAACTCTCGCTCCATGCCGCACACCTCGTAGAATTGAACCGGAGAGTAGCAGGTCTTGCTGGATCGGCAAAGCGGAAATACTTCTTCCGATGACCCGGATGTCCGGTCCCCTTGACCATTGCAAAGAACATGCGTACAAGCAGGGGATCTTGCGAGGACCCTACCAATGAAGCTGGTTCAGAAACGATCCAGAAAGACGGGGCTCCCCCCGGGGACTCTCGTCCATATCGGCGAGAAAAAAACGGACAAGGTCACCATCACGGTCTTCAACTATGCCGGTGTTCGCTGCGACGAACACCAGGATATCTCGCTCGATACGCTTGCGCCACCGACTGATGAGTCTGTGACCTGGGTGAATATCGGGGGAATTCATAAGATGGATATCCTCGAATCGCTCGGGAAGCAGTTTCAGCTCCACCCATTGCTCCTCGAAGACATCGCCAACACCGATCAGCGGCCGAAACTCGACGACTATGAGACCTGCCTGTTCTTCGTCCTGAAAATGCTCTCTGTCACCGAACGGCAGGATATCGTCGTCGAACAGGTGAGTCTGGTGTTCGGACGGAATTTTGTGCTGTCATTTCAGGAAAACGGGAGCGATGTCTTTTCACCCGTGCGGGAACGTCTTCGCGGGAACAAGGGACGCCTTCGGCAATCCGGGGCCGACTACCTGCTCTACGCACTCGTCGACTCGATCGTGGATCAATACTTCGCCGTACTGGAGGTATTGGGCGAGAAGATCGAAGTATTGCAAGACCTCGTCGTCAGCGATCCTAATCCGGAGACGCTACGCCGGATTCACGCGCTCAAAGGGCAGTTGTTGTTCTTGCGGCGTGCGGTGTGGCCGCTCCGAGAAGCGACGAACAATTTCTCCCGCTCGGAATGCCCCTTCTTACAAGAATCGACGAAGGTATTTTTCCGCGATGTGTACGATCATGTGGTTCAGATTGTGGATACCATCGAAACACTTCGTGAGATGGTCTCAGCCAGTCTCGATATCTATCTGTCGAGCATCAGCTATCGGCTGAACGCCGTGATGAAGGTGCTGACGATCATTACGACGATCTTCATGCCGTTGACCTTCATCGTCGGTATCTACGGGATGAATTTCGAGCACATGCCGGAACTGAAGTGGGAAGGGGGTTATCCGATGGTGCTCGGCGTGATGGTGGCAATTGCGATCGCCATGCTGGGATTTTTCAAAGGAAAGAAGTGGCTCTAGCCCCACGAATACGGAGGTTACGGTTCGGTCGGCACATCGCTCGATCCCGCTCGTCAACAGGCCTGCGTTGAGCAGAGTCGAAGAGCTCAGGGCGAACGGTGTCCTGATGCACAATTGGTTGTCGGCTCGTAAAGGAGGGAGCGATGATGAGGCGACGGGTTCTCACCGTCTCGAGTGGCGTACTGGCGGTCGTGGGGTTTCTCCTGGCAACCTATGGTGGCACAGAGCTGGCCATAGGCGCACAAGGTACATCGGCAGGATCTCCGGGCGCCACTCAGAACCAGGCCACCGCTCTGCCGACAGCGCAACGGTTCGTCGTCCTGCCGGCATTTACTCACGACGCGGTGTTAGATAAAAAAACCGGTCTGGTCTGGGAAAAGTCACCGGATACGGCGAGCGCCAGATGGACTGCGGCA
>DATIQH010000134.1:0-18935 GCA_035471155.1 Nitrospiraceae bacterium
GCCGCCGCGCGTTTCGCTCCCTGTGCGGTTACATGTGATTGCGAACACTCGATTCTCCAGACATCGAACAGGCATGGAGTCCGGGCAATTAGGCAAGATGAGGTTCGAGGGGTGGCAGATGATCTCTGCGCCTTTGAGCGCCAATGTGCGAGCCGCCTCCGGGTAGTACCAATCGAAACAGATCATCGCGCCGATCTTAGCCATCCCGATATCCCACACCTGAAATCCTGTGTCGCCCGGCGTAAAAAACAGCGTTTCCTCAAAAAACAGATGGGTCTTGCGGTAACACCCGATAAACCCCGACGGACCGACGACCACGGCGGAGTTATAACAGACAGATCCTGCGCGTTCAGGAAGGCCGGCAACAATCGTCATCCGGCGCCGCTTCGCAAGGTCGATCAGCCGTTGAGTCGTTGGCCCATTCGGAACCGACTCTGAGAGCCTGTTCGCTTCTTCCTGCGACACGAACTGATAGCCCGACGCACACAACTCCGGCAACACGATCAGATCGGCATCAGTCTGAGCGAGTCTGTCCACGATCTTATCGAGATTGTGCGACACCGCACCGAACTGTGGATCGAACTGAAAAAACCCAACCCGCATGATCGTCTTGCTCCCAGAACGAAACAGGCAGGGTCGCCCCTGCCCGTTCAAGAAAACCTCTGCCGAGCGACTTACTTCACTTCAGACAAATGGGTCACTGCGCCTTCGGCATGTTGTGTGGCTACATCGGCGTGGCCGGCCTTCCCATGGGCCACGGCTTCCTTGAGATGCGTGATCCCTTCATCCAGATGCGGATTCTTCCCAGCTGCTCCTGCATGTTTGAGGGCTTCTTCAGCATGCTGCACCAGGGCATCAGCATGGCCCTGTTTGCCGTGCGCTACAGCTTCCTTGGCATGTTCCAAGGCTTCTGCCGCATGCTTGTCAGCAGCAAGGGCAAGTCCGCTGAACAGCGGGAAACCGACAAGCGCGGCAACCGCCGCAACGACCAGTGCTCCACGATGGATTCTCACTTTCATGGGCTCCTCCTCAGGGGTTAAGGTTCACTCAACAGGCAATCGGTTTCTGGAAGATCTTTGAGTGCACTCACCTTACACAGCCATATTTTTACTGTCAAGAAGGTCTGACCTGTGGATCGACGTTTAGAATATGCTGCAACCCCTTCGCGTCTTTTTCCACCGGACAGGCAAAATCCCGGCTCCACTCCCACCAGGAGCCCGGATAATTGCGGACGTTCCGATACCCGGCAAGCTTGAGAACAAAATACAGCCAGGCTGAACGGAGGCCGCCGGTACAATAGCAGATGACCTCTTGATCCTGTGTGAGACCTTTCTCAGCCAGACTTTCGGCGATCGCTTGTAGATCTTTTACCGTGGCATTCGCGTGAAGAAATCCATTCCAAGCCAGATGAATGGCAGAGGGAATGTGTCCGGGCCGCGGTATCCCCGACACCTCTTTCCCAAGATATTCTTCGAGGCTGCGCGCATCGACGATCGCGGTGCCGGGATGAGGCTGCTTCACAAGCTGCCTCAGTTCGTCTTTGCCGGCAATCACGGCAGTCACCGGCTTGACGGTAAAGGTTCCCGGCTTGGGCGTCACACACCCATGCTCGAACGGGCGTTTTTCCTGCACCCACTTGACCCACCCGCCGTCGAGAATACGCAGGCGCGTGTGACCGAGATATTCCAACATCCAGAACATGCGGCCCTCGTCTCCCCAATTGTCGAACGGATTGGAATAGATGACCACATCGCTGTCCTGACTGATGCCTAAAGCGCGGATCCTCTGTTCCAGGCGTCCGCTGTCAGGATCGAGCAATCCCTTCGGCACAGCACGGGGATCACTATACTCATGCCACGTCGAATGCACCGCCCCCGGAATATGCCCGCCGAATTCGTAAGCAGCCCGCCCACGCACGTCGAGAATCACCAGGCCTGGCTGACCCAAGTTCTGCTGGAGAGTATCGGTATCAATCAGCAACTCGTGCGTCATGTCGTTCTCTCTACAAAAAGCTATCAGCTTTCAGCTTTCAGCGGACAGCTTGTTCCTTCCAACTGACGGCTGACGGCTGTCTGCTGAAGGCTCTCGCGACGCAATACTGTCGCGAGGTCTCCGGACAACGGAAACTCCCGCTCGTAGACGACGAATCGATAGGGATCGTTTCCCGTCAGCCCATACTTCGTCTGCAACATTTCATGCTGTTTATCGGTCAGAATGTGGTACTGCACACGAGTCTTCACTTTCAAGCCCTCTGCCTGAGCCGGAAGTTGGTACGCAAACTGATATTCCCGGCTAGCCAAGGGCAACAGGCGGTTATCATACAATTCCACGATGGCCGGCTGCCACATGATCCAGCGGCCCATCGTCGATGATTGATGATCCAGCACCTGTCCCTGCCGGTCTTCCACAGAAAACTCAACCGTGAAATATCGATCGGGGTCGCCGGTCGGGATCTTATGGCCGGCTCCCGCATTGACCAGCGTAAGCGTAAATCCGACCCGGTCGCCCGGCTTGGGCGAAGTATTGTCGGCACTGACTTGTATTCCCACCGCCCGCTTCACCATATCGGGATCGTGCCCGCCGCGCCAGAGGTGCCGGCGTCCACGCCGGATCGGACTATCCGTCGCCACCGGCCGATCGATTTCAGGCATATGGCAGCTCTGGCAAATGAAGCCCCGCTCCTGCATGAAGAACTTGCCTTCGTATTCCGCATACGTCCCGCAAGGTCCCACGTTATAAAACTGGGCCGGTCCGGACACGACATTGTGGCAGCGATAGCAAACCTGTGCCGTCCTGAAATTGGGATCGAACTTAGTCGGGTGCGGCGCGGCCGAATCGTCGAACGGTCCGTAGATGACTCCGTCTCGCACATGGCAGACCGCGCAGGTCACAGATTCCTTCTGATATTCTGGATCGTACTGGGGATTGGGCTCTTGAACCGCCTTTTCCACCCTCCCTCGCGGAATCTCCTTTATCAAGGTCGGCTGCTGGTTTTCCAACGGAGTGTGACAGTTCAGGCACACCCACACGTTCTTGTCTTTTTTCCAATAGGCCTGAAAGAACGGATCTTCATAGGCATGGGCGTGGATACTCGTTTTCCATTCGTCGTAGATCTCGCGATGGCATTGGCCACATGACTCAGCCTTCAGACTCGTGAGGCCCTCTGGAATTTTTTGAAATGGAATCGCACGGGCATAATCAGACCGCAATCCGAAAATCACGACCGGTTTGACCTCGGTGTAATACACATACACGAGCACACCGACTAGAACACACCCGAGCAGAACTTTGACAGAGGTTTTCATGCGGCTAAGAGACTATTCAAAAAAACTCTGTGTACCTACCGGAACTTCATTGATCTGTACATCGGGGACAACAGGAGGACACCACGCAGGATGCTCAAAAAGGCCAGCCTTCTCACCCGCCCAGCCCCGGCGACTATTTCACCCTCCCGCCCTGAGTCTTCCAAGACAGACTCTTTGCCCTGGGACGCTCCGTTCCGCAGGCAAGGCCGCAGCGCGCTAGCACTCGATTAAGGGATGGCTGGGATGATCCCAACTGCGCGCGTCCAACGAGGGTCTTCTGAGACCGCGCGTTGCGCGAGCACGGGGATTATCCCAGCTGCCCCTGCCCCCTTTTCAGCATCCTGCTAAGAGCGCCTGGATGTGGCGATCCACCGAGGCAGCCAAGGCCGGCAGATGATACCCACCTTCGAGCGACGAGAGGATGCGTCCACCTGCATGGCGCTTGGCGATACCGGCTACGATGCCTGTGAAGTCCGCATAGCCCTCTTCTGTCAACCTCATACTCGCGAGCGGATCGTCTTTGTGCGCGTCGAAACCGGCGGAGACGATCACGATTTCCGGTTTGAACGCATCGGCCGCCGGCACCAACGATTTCTGAAAGACAGCGCGATACTCCTCATCTCCCCCACCTGCTTCCATCGGCACATTGATCGTGAACCCCTCGCCAGCTCCTCGTCCCCGCTCCGATTCCCGGCCCGTTCCCGGATAGTGCGGGTATTGGTGCGTGCTGAAGAAAAGCACGGAGAGATCGTCCTCGAAACTATGCTGTGTCCCGTTCCCATGATGCACATCCCAATCGACAATCAAGACGCGCTTAAGACCGTACTTCTTCTGCGCATAACGCGCGGCGATCGCCACATTGTTGAAAAGACAGAAGCCCATCGCGCGTCCCGCTTCGGCATGATGCCCCGGAGGCCTCACCGCACAGAAGACATGGTCTACTCGCCGACTCATGATCGCATCGATCGCGGCCAACGCCCCGCCGGCTGCCAGATAGGCAGCAGTCAATGAGCCGGGAGACATGGAAGTATCGGGATCGAGCGAGATCCGCCCACTCGTCGGTGCGTGACTTTTCAACATTGCAAGATACGAGGCTGTATGGATCTGCGTAATCCATTCATCTTCAGCCGTTCGCGGTTCAATCCTGGTCAGCCGAGCCGCCGTACCGCTCCGTTCCAATTGCTGCATGATGGCACGCAGGCGATTAGGCGACTCAGGGTGCCCGGCCCCCATGTCGTGGTCGAGATAGCGAGGATCGTAGACGAGTCCCGTTTTGCCCATAGCCAAGACGTGAAATGTGAGACGTAAAAGGTGAAAGGTTCGTCAGCGATGGGGGCAGATTATCACGCAGGAAAGAGCATAGACAATGAGCAGGAACCGCTGGTATCGTCAGCCATCAACTGTTGGAGAATGCGATGCCGAATCGACGAATTGAACCGCTCAAAAAAGTCCTGGCAATTGACCCGAACGACGAGGTGGCCTGGTTTGGTCTCGGAAAGGCGTATATGGAAGATGCGAACTTCGAAGAAGCAGCCAAGGCCCTTCAGCAATGCGTGACGGTGAAACCCACCTATTCAGCCGCCTACTACGCCCTAGCTCAATCACTGCACAAGCTAGACCGAATCGATGAATGCCGCACCGTCTGCGCCACCGGCATCGAAATCTCCACAAAAAACGGCGACGCGATGGTGACGAAGAATCTGGAGACACTCAAAGTTTCCTTGCCTGTTTAGTCACGCCTTTCTCGCACGTCTCGCTCTTCACGAAGGACCTGCGTTAGACCGGTTCCGCGCCTTCGTCATCATCATCGACTTTGAGGCCGCTGGCTTCCGGCTGGCGCTTGGCGATTTCCTCGTACACTTCATCGAGCCAACGGCCTGCGCAGCCAAGAATCTCCCTGACTAATGGTTCCGATTGGCCCGTGCGCTTGATAGTCCATTGGCACACATACTCCAACACCACATCCCGCTCGAATTGCTCCGACGATTGCGTGGCCAGCGAGGCCATTTCTCCTAGCCCTGTCGCAAGAATATCGGCCACCATGTCACGTCCGTAAGATGTACGGGCAGTGACATACTGAACCGCTCGGTTGAGTTCCTGGTCGGTCATGAAGTCTCCTGTCGCTCTTGGCGCATCATACCGAGAATGCCACGGCAGATGGAAGATTCTCCCGGAAGCTCAAGCGAGAGAAACTTCCCCGACCGCGTAAGCAGGAATGGTATGATCGCGACCGGACAAACCCGACTGCATGATAGAGGAACACGAGACAAAGGAGATGCAACTCATGCCTGTGAAGACCGTCCGGAATCGATCAACCCCCCGCAAGACCTTATCCCCTAAGCGGCAAAAACTTGCCTATGCCGAGCGCTGGGACCTTTCACATTTAGCAGAGAAACCGGTCGAGCGCTTTGAGGCCCTGTTGGGAGAGATCGAGGCCAAGGTGGCACAATTTGAATCTGCACGCGCTCAGCTCAGCCCTACCATGGAATCATCGATCTTCCGCCCGCTGCTGACCCTGAGTGAAGACATCGCGGCTGCAGCCTCTAAAATCGGCGCCTATGCGTACCTCTGGTTTTCAGAAAACACGAAGGACCTCGCCGCTCGATCATTTAAGACCAAGGTCGAAGAGCGGCTCACGGCGCTTCAGAACCGGCTGGTGTTTTTCGACCTGTGGTGGCAGAGCGTCGATGAAGACAATGCCCGCCGGCTCATGGCCGGAACAGGCACGCTCCGGTACCACCTCGAAACCATTCGCCGGTTTCAGCCCCACACACTGTCCGAACCGGAAGAGAAGATCGTCAACATCAAGAACATCACGGGCCGCAGCGCCATCCATTCGCTTTACGACGTCGTCACGAACGCCTTCACCTTCTCCCTCACCGTCAACGGCAAACGGAAGACGATGACGCGCGAGGAACTGACATCCTATCTTCGCCACGCGAGCGGGCGGCTTCGTGAAGCCGCCTATCGAGAACTCTACCGTGTCTACGCCGATCAGCACGACCTGCTGGGCGAAATCTACAAAGCCTTGGTCAACGACTGGAAGGCGGAGAATCTTCAACTGCGCCGGTTCGCCTCTCCGATTGCCACTCGCAATCTCAGCAACGACATTCCCGACGCAGCCGTGGCCTCCCTCTTAAAAGTCTGTCAGAAAAACGCGGGTATCTTTCAGCGCTATTTCCACATCAAAGCTCGCCTCTGCAAGATCAAGCCGATGAGCCGCTATCACATCTATGCGCCGCATCGCACGGCACAGAAATCCTATCGCTACCAGGATGCTATCCGAATGGTGCTGGACGCTTATCGAGAATTCTCTCCGCAATTAGCGGACCTGGCTGAACGCGTCGTCCAAGAACGCCATATCGACGCGCGAACGAAGCCTGGAAAAATCGGGGGCGCCTATTGCTACAGCGTCACCCCAGCCATGACCCCATACGTGCTGCTGAACTTCACCGGCGAGGCACGCGATATTGCGACCATGGCGCATGAACTCGGCCATGCCGTCCACGGCATGCTGGCGTCGAAACACTCCATGTTTACCTTCCATTCCACCCTCCCCCTGGCAGAAACCGCATCGGTATTCGGGGAACGAATCCTGTCCGATGCCCTCATGAACCAGGAACGGGATAAGAAAGTGAGGCAGGCACTCCTACTCAACCAACTGGACGACATCTATGCCACGGTCCTCCGGCAAGCTTATTTCGTCCAATTTGAAAATCAGGCCCATGAGTTGATTGCCCAGGGTGCGACCGTAAAGGATCTGGCAAAAACCTATCTGGCCGAAGTGCGGCAGCAGTTTGGAAAAGGCATCAAAGTCCCGGAAGAGTTTCAATGGGAATGGCTGACCATTCCACACATCTTTGCCAGCCCCTTCTATTGCTATGCCTATAGCTTCGGCAACTTGTTGGTCCTCGGCCTCTATCGGATGTATCAGAAAGAAGGGGCCTCGTTCGTACCCAAATATCTGGATCTGCTGAGTACCGGCGGATCGGAATCGCCACAGACGATTCTGGCCAAGGTCGGAGTCAATATGGCCTCTGAAGATTTTTGGCAATCGGGGTTCGATACGATCAGCGAGATGGTCGATCAACTGGACCAGACGCTATAAGCCAAGCATTTTCAATATTCTAGATATCCTCACCCTCCTCATCCACCTGTTCCGTCGAACCCCTCTTGACAGATGGAAAGGACAGGAGTATTCTTATGTCAGTTGATAACAGTTATCATAATCGTTGCTGTCGCGAAAATCATCTTACAACGATACAGGCGTCAACCCATGTACCTCTGCCTCTGTAAAGGAATCAGCGAGTCGGATATCCGGGAGGCCGGGCAAGCCGGTATTGTCATGCCCTGCCAACTCAAAGCGAAGTTCGGATTAAAAGATCCAGGATGCTGCGGTCGCTGCTCAAAGAATATTCATGAGTTTGCGCAGATCGCAATGAGTGTTCATCAAACGCCTTCCCCTGACGGCGTGCGAAGCTAGCCTGGATCAAAACCTTCCCTCCCCCACACCCCCTACTACTGGATACAGATCCTCTCATCATCGACGAGCAGAACCTTGTCTCCGACATAGGTAGACCGATGCCGGTCGCTTTGACTTAGAAAATGACAAGTGGGAGGTGCGCGCTTACAGGAAGGGAGAAACACTCTACGTTAGGGAGCAGTCCCTCGCTTCATCATCACAGCCACTTCGGCCACGCGCCGGCCCAATGCCTTGGCGTCGGCCAATTCCTTGTTGTCGATGCCGGGGCTGTCGCCCTCCGTGGTGGCTGATGCGCCGAAGGCCCCGCCTCCACTGACGACGATCATCTGATTCCCCAGCATCGCGGCAAGGATCGTCAACATGGTCACTTCTTTCCCGCTCGACACTTGACCGCCCACGGCAAACGCCGCGCCGATCTTGTTCTTCATCTTGAATTCCGGGAACACACCGAATTTAAACTGCCAGTTGTCGAAGAAAGTTTTCACCTCACCAGACATGTTCGACCAATAGACCGGCGAGCCAACCACGACTGCATCGGCGGAGAATAAATCGTCCGCCGTCACCTTGCCGACTCGTTTCAAGAGCGCCTCGGCCCCGGACACGCTCTTCACACCATCGACCACTGCTTCAGCCATCCGTTCCGTATTGCCGGAGAGTGAATGGTAAGTCACGAGCACCTTCACCAGCGGAGCCTGATCGTCCGCGAATGTCTCACCTAATCCGGTGCCTAGCGCCAGAAGAAGGGTACACAGAAAGAGGGGAGCGATGATACGAAATCGTGACATGAAGGTGAGAGGTAAAAACATCTGCTCACAGAGGGAGGGACCGGCCCACAGGACTAGCGCCGATTCAACGACGGACGATTTCTTCTTCCATCCGCTCTTCAACGGAGACTTCGGTCAACGTTCCGCGATAATCGCACTTATGACAGCGAACCCGCCACTCCTCGATCCACTTTTCTTGCACGTACGATTGCCGGCACTTCGGGCAGACGAACACGCCTTTCACATAATGCACTTTTCGCGTCTCTTTCATAGACCCACCCTTTGCTGATGATAGCCGAGGATGGCATAGGCAACCGCGCGAATGCAAGATACTCTCCGCCAGAATTGCCGACGGTTTTGTCCCGCGACACGCAGCCTCTGGCTTGACTCACACCAGGCTGGTCGATAGGATGCCGCCGTGCAACAAGGCCGATCACTAGCGCTTTTCTTCATCCTTCTCTCCTTCCCCTGCCTGACCTTTGCGGGAAACGATCCGCCCCAGTCCGGGCTGATCCCGATTACTATTCCGGGGGGCGCAGTCATTCATGCAGAATTGGCCAATACGCCTCAAAAACGGGCAGAGGGATTGATGTATCGTGAGCATCTAGCCGACGACCGCGGCATGCTCTTTACGTTCTTGCAGGCGCAGGCCTGGGTGTTCTGGATGAAGAACACCAAGATCCCGCTCGATCTCATCTGGATCAACGAGAAAAAGCAAATTATCCATATGGAACAGAACGTCCCGATCTGCACGAGAACGGACGACAGTTGCCCACAATACCGGCCCAATGAAGGCGCGCTCTATGTGTTGGAACTCGCGGCGGGCCGAGCTGAGAAATTGAAGTTGCAGCGAGGATCGAAACTTCAGTTCCAAGCCCCGTAGCAGCCCCTTTCAGGCAAGATGCTCAAAAAGACCGTCCAGCAAGGCCGCAGGCGAGTTGAAACCGGAGGCGTACCCTCGGGGGCGCACGGTGCGACGAATAAGGAGCACCACGTCTGTGCGCGCCGCCGAGTTAGTGAGGCGGCCGGGTCCCCGTTGAGGATGCTTTCGAGCCGAGAACGAAGCCTGGTGAAAGGCGCGTCTCGGCGCGCCGGGGCTGGGCGGGTGAGAACAGTGGCTTTTTCAGCATCTTGCTACGGCCGTTCCTGCCAGGCCCGCATCCGCCTCGCCGTAATCACCCCGTCCACACGCTCAACGGCTTTGAGCACCTGTTCGAGATGGCGGGTGTCCGACACTTCCACGACAAAGTCCAGCACAGCTTTCTGATCCTCTCGCGTCGCGATCTCGGCACGGCTGATGTTGGCATGGCATTCCGCAATTGCGGAGGATACATTCGCCAATACCCCGGTCTTATCGACGGCGACAATCGACATTTTGACCGAGTGCGTACTGGGTGTGGCAGCGTCCCACTCCACTTCCACCAACCGTTCCTTGTCGTAGTCCAGCGCCTCAAGATTCGGGCAATCGACGGCATGGATCGTCAGCCCGCGGCCACGAGTAATATAGCCGAGGATACGGTCCCCTGGTACGGGATGACAACAGCGCGACAGCTGCATCAGCAGATCTCGAGACCCTTTGACCTGTACACCGGCGCCGTCGCTCTTTCCGCTGACCGCTTTACGCGCGGCAGGGCGTTCCTGAACCGGCGCTGGAGTCTGCGTTCCCGATGATGACACCGTGAGTTTATCGATGACCTGCGACGTTGCCACGCGGCCAAACCCAACTGCCGCAGCCAATTCGTCGGTGCTGTCGAATCCCGACTGACGCGCGGCCTCTAACAGTTCGGCCGACTTGAACATCCGGGCCGGCGCCATCCCCTGCCGCCGGAACTCCGATTCAAGCAAACGACGACCGATCTCGATACTCCGCTTCTGCTCTTCAAGCTTGATCCAGTGCTTGATCTTGGTCTTCGCGCGCGAGGTGCGAACAAACTTCAACCAGTCCTTGTGCGGCGATTGTGTAGGAGACGTCAGAATTTCAACCGTATCCCCGCTGGCCAGTTGATACTTGAGCGGCACAATCTTTCCGTCCACCTTGGCCCCGACACAATGGTCCCCGACTTGGGTGTGAATCGCGTAGGCAAAATCGACGGGCGTCGATCCTCTCGGCAGCTCCTTCACAACCCCTTTGGGCGTGAACACATAGACCACATCGTGGAAAAGGTCGAGCTTCACCGAGTCCATGAACTGCCGGTTATCCGTCAAATCTTCATGCCATTCGACGAACTGGTGAAGCCAGCCGAAGGCCTTGCTGTCACGGTCTGCAACGTGTCCCTGCTCTTTATACTTCCAGTGCGCGGCAATGCCATGCTCGGCGATACGATGCATCTCTTCCGTGCGAATTTGGAATTCGACATGTTCTCCCTTCGGACCCACCACCGTGGTATGCAAAGACTGATAGAGATTGGATTTTGGAATCGCAATGTAGTCCTTGAAGCGCCCGGGCACAGGCCGCCAAATTGAGTGGATCACCCCAAGCACGGCATAACAGTTCATCTTGGTATCGGTCACGATCCGCAACGCGGTGAGATCGTAGACCTCTTCAAACGTGATCGACTGCTTATTCATCTTTTGGTAAATGCCGTAAAGATGTTTGGGCCGACCGTAGACCTGCCCCGCCAATCCATTCTCCTGCATGGCCTTCTTCACGAGCTGCCGGACCTCGTCGATATACTGCTGCCGATCCTCGTCCCGTTTCGCCACACGAACACGCAAGGTCTCGTAGACCTCCGGTTTGAGATGCTTGAGGCAGAGGTCTTCCAATTCATTTTTGATCCACCCAATTCCAAGGCGGTTCGCCAACGGCGCGTAGATCTCAAGCGTTTCCTGGGCAATCTCCTTCCGCTTGGCCCCGCTGAGATGCTCCAAGGTGCGCATGTTGTGCAGCCGGTCGGCAAGCTTGATGAGGACGACCCGGATATCGTCCGCCATCGACAGCACCATCTTGCGGAAATTCTCCGCCTGTTTTTCTTCATAGCTCCGAAACGTGATCTTCCCGATTTTGGTTACCCCGTCGACCAGATGCACGACGTCCTTCCCGAACTCTCTTTCGAGCTCGTCAGACGTCGCGACCGTGTCCTCCAGGGTGTCGTGCAGCAGCGCGGCGACGATGGCAGTGACATCCGCTTTGAGCGAAGTCAGGACTCCGGCGACTGCGATGGGATGTTGAAGGTAGGGTTCTCCGGACCGGCGACGTTGACCTTTATGTGCTTTCGCGGAAAATTCGTGGGCCTTGCGGACAAGGTCGAGGTCGACATCGGCAGCATAGCTTCTGATCCGGTCCAGCAGCTGGTCGAGATCTGTGACAGTTTGGTACACCATGGTACACTCACTTACCCACTCTCACTCGGTCGGACATCGCGAATGCGAAGCTGAATTCGGTCGCGGCCGTTCCAGTGATTCAGTTCAGGCGTGAAGGCTAGATCGACCGGAGTGTGGGATGGAATGCCGCGGTCCAGCAGCGACTTCATCCCGAATCCGATACTATCGAACGGCAGGGAGGGGCCTTGTCGTACAGTCATTTTAAGGTGTTTCTCGCCCACAGTCCGTGAATCCATAACTTCGAGACGCGTCACTGCAAACGTGGGCTCAGGATTGCCAGCCCCGAACGGGTGCAGCGAGCCAATCTCCTGGATCAATTGCAGATTCACTTCGTCCAGACGCACTTCTGCATCGACGTGCAGAGTCGGAACTTTGGCGCCTTCGTGGGTCCATTCGTCCACCACTTCCGAAAATCTGGCGCGAAATTCGTCGATGCGAGATTCGCGAATCGTCACACCTGCGGCACTGGGATGTCCACCGAAGGCCTCCAACAGTTCCCGACAGGACGCCAACCCTTGGTAGAGGTCGAACCCTCCGGTCGTCCGAGCCGATCCTTTGGCCATACCCTGCTCATTGATGGCCATGACAATAGCCGGGCGCTGAAACCGATCGACCAAACGCGCTGCGACGATACCGACCACCCCTTGATGCCACTGCCGGGAGGCCAGTACGAATGCAGGCGGCAAGGCTTGATCCTTCACCGAGGCCAGGGCTTCAGCCATGATATCCACCTCGATGCGTTGTCGTTCACGATTGAGCTGTTCAAGCCGGTCTGCCAATTGCTGCGCCTCGGACAGATTGTCCGTCGTCAGCAAACGCACGCCCAACATGGCGTCATCCAATCGCCCGGCGGCATTAATGCGCGGCGCTAACTTGAAGGCAATTGTTTCTGCCGTGCAATCCCGTGTCACTCCTGCCACCTGCTTCAACGCTCGAATTCCACAACGCGCACCACGGGACAACTGTGCCAGTCCTTCGCGGACAAAACCCCGATTCTCATTCTGCAAGGGAACCACATCGGCGACCGTCGCCAAGGCTACGAGGTCGAGCAACGACTCCAACGGTACCCCGGCAGCCTCGTAGCGCAATTGATAGGCCTGCGCTACCTTGTAGGCCAGCGCCGCGGAACAGAGCCCCCGAAAGGGATAGATCGCATTGGCTCGATGAGGATTCAGCACCGCCACAGCCAGCGGCATCTCCTCGTCGCTCTGGTGATGGTCTGTCACCACCACATCCATACCGAGCTTGGCCGCCAATGCGATTTCTTTATGCGAGGTCGTCCCACAATCGGAGGTCACCAACAGCGAGATGCCTTCGTCATGCAAACGCTGCACGGCGCCGAGGTTGAGTCCATAGCCTTCGCGCAGACGATGCGGGACATAGGCACGAACCTGCGCGCCCAACCCGCCAAAGAACGACAGATAAACGCTGGTCGCCGTAATCCCATCGACATCGTAGTCGCCGTAAAAACAGATCGGTTCACGAGTCGTCACGGCGCGATGCAACCGCTCGACCGCCTGCTCCATGTCAGGAATCAAAAATGGATCGTGCGGCGACGGTATCGACATCCATGTTGTCGCTTCATCCGGCGTGGTCACGCCACGAGCCAGAAACAGCGATGCTGTGGCAGAAGAAATCGAGAGGGCCTTGGCTAACGAAGCCCGCTGAGAAAGATTGACATCACGGAAGACCCAGAGCTTGGACTTCATGAGAGCCTCTTGAATGGTTCCGAGTCTCGACCGCATCTAACTATCTGAGAATTAAAGGGATACTAGCCGCTCAAGCTCACGTTGTCAAACCGGAAAATATAGAGCCGTACCGTCAACGGACGGAAGATGGGGCGCTCAATACCGAGTGTGAGGAAGAGGAGAGATCAAGAAGGGAGTATTTCTGCCGGCTATCCGGCGTTACTCCCCCCCCTTTTGCACGTAGTTCTTAACGAATTCTTCTGCGTTCGTTTCGAGCACGTCGTCGATTTCATCGACCAGCTTGTCGATGTCTTCTTTCAACTTCTTGCCCGCTTCGACGACCTTTGGATTGGCTTTGACCTCTTCCTTCCCCTGAGGCTCTCGCCTGGGCTCCTGCTTGCGCTCTTGTTTCTCCATCCGAGCACCTCCCCTGATTCTGGGAAACCCTCGTGGATCAGCCACCAGCGTGATCCCTTACGATCACCTTACTCCACGATTCTTTCAGCCGTCAAGCCAAGGCAGCAATCGTGAATTGTGATCCGTAAAACGCTTCTCCCTATTTCACAATCAGGGAGACGATCAAAAGCGCCACAATGTTGATGACCTTGATCATCGGATTGATCGCCGGGCCAGCCGTATCCTTGTAGGGATCGCCGACCGTATCGCCCGTCACCGCAGCCTTGTGAGTATCCGTCCCCTTCTTGCCCTGCTCTTCAATAAACTTTTTGGCATTATCCCAAGCACCACCACCGCTCGTCATCGAGATTGCGACAAACAAACCGGTGACGATACTGCCGACGAGCATACCGCCCAAAGCCTGTGGCCCCAGGACCACACCGACCACAATCGGAGAAATGACCGGAATCAATCCCGGCACCATCATCTTCTTGATCGCCGCCTGCGTCACAATATCCACACAGGTCCCATACTCCGGTTTGCCGGTCCCTTCCATAATCCCTTTGATCGTCCGGAACTGCCTCCGCACCTCTTCCACCACCATGCCGGCCGCCTCTCCCACCGCTTTCATACAGAGCGCGCCGAAGATAAAGGGCAGCATCCCACCCAGAAAGAGTCCGACCAGGACGGAAGGATTAGAGAGGTCAAACGTGCTCGCTCCAGCCCCTTTTGCCACCTCCCGCGCATATTCGGCGAAGAGTACCACCGCCGCGAGGCCCGCCGATCCGATCGCATAGCCCTTCGTCACCGCCTTCGTCGTGTTGCCGACCGCATCCAATGGATCGGTAATGTCACGCACCTCTTTACCCAGGTGGGACATCTCCGCAATGCCGCCTGCGTTATCTGTGATCGGGCCGAACGCATCTATCGCCACCACAATACCGGCCATCGACAACATCGACACCGCCGCAACCGCCACGCCATACAAACCGCCCGATGCGGCGCCTCCGCAGATCCAATAGCTCACAAGAATCGCCGCCCCGATCACCACCACCGGCCAGGCTGTCGCTTCCATACCCACCGCCAGTCCGGCGATGATATTGGTCGCATGCCCCGTTTCACTGGCCTTGGCAATAGCCTTCACCGGCTTATAGCTCTTAGAGGTGTAATAGTCAGTGATAAAGACGAGGGCCAGAGTCACAGCCAAACCGATCAAGGCCGCAAGGTAGTAACTCAACCCGCTTACGCCGCCCACACCATCCATAATCGAAGAGGTCACGGGAAAGAACGCAATCGCCGCAATACCGCCAGCCACAAACAGGCCCTTGTAGAGCGCCGTCATGATCCCGCCGCCCTGGCCTACCTTCACGAAGAAAATACCGATGATCGTCGCAAAGATCGTGACGCCTCCGAGAGCCAGAGGATACAGAATCGGAGCGCTGACTCCCTTGAATAGCGTGAAGGCCAACACCATCGCCGCCACCGTCGTCACCGCATAGGTTTCGAAGAGGTCCGCGGCCATACCGGCGCAGTCGCCGACATTGTCGCCCACGTTGTCTGCAATGACAGCCGGATTGCGAGGATCGTCTTCCGGAATCCCTGCCTCGACTTTCCCGACGAGGTCTGCGCCGACGTCCGCCGCTTTCGTGTAGATCCCGCCGCCTACACGGGCAAATACCGAAATCAAGCTCCCGCCGAACCCAAGACTCAGCAGCGCATGGATTGCATGCTCTTGCCCCGCAAATTGCGCAGCCAACGAGTAGAAGAGGGTTATGGCCAATAAGCCCAAGCCGATCAACAAGAGCCCCGTCACCGCGCCTCCACGAAACGCCACGGTGAGCGCGGCATTCATCCCATTATGGGCAGCCTGCGCCGTACGGACGTTTGCCCGCACCGAGATAACCATTCCAACATACCCGGCAAGCGACGACGCGCCGGCGCCGATTAAAAACCCGACAGCGGTCAGTAGACCGAATTTGTCCGAGAACGCCCCCGCCCCCCACAAGAGCGCGAATAACACAGCAGCCACGACGGCAACGGTCTTATATTGGCGGTTCAGATAGGCGCTTGCGCCTTCCTGAATGGCCTTGGCAATGTCCTGCATCTTCTGGTTGCCGGCATCGAGTTTGAACACCCACATGGCCAGATACAGGCCATAGGCAATGCCGGTCACCGCCGCTACTAATGCAAACGTAATAATGACTGAGTCGCTCACAGTGCTCTCCTCCCAATGAATTCAAAGGCTCTTTATGTCACACGGTTCCCTCTGGCTTCTACCCATCAAAAGTACTCGTGGGGGGAAAACCGCGGGGCAGTGCAGGCTTAGTCTTGCAGCTAACTAGCCGAAAAGTTGCGCCATTCTATACGGGTGCGGAGATGGGATCAAGGCGAAAAGAAGGGGGGAGGGGATGAGGCCTGATGATCTTCTGTGCTCGCGCAACGCGCGGTCGAGGACTCCCCTCGTTGAACGCGCGCAGTGGAAGATCAATCAGCCCCCATCCCTAAAGAGATAGCGAGCAAGCTTGGAAGAATGAGAAGGACACCCACGTTGGCCCTGTGCTCCCGGAACGCGCGCCCTGAGAAGGGTGGGGCGGGAGCGGCCAGGTGCCTTTCTTGCTCGCAGAACGCACACATCCAGAATGTGCTCGTTCGATGCGCGCAGTAAAGGGCAGCCTCGACCACTCCCTTGAGTAGATGTTGAGGAAGTGGAATCCGGTTCGACAGCCGCAGTAGAGCTGGAGGGGTCATTTCAGACTGTGAGAAAAGCTCCCGATACCTTGTCCTTTTCTGAAACTTTCCCCGAAACCCTACATGACCAAACTTGACAAGGCATAGGATTATCGCATCCGACAGGCGCATTCTATTGTCGATAGCCAATAGCAAGAACGCCTGTGTGCTGGTTTGCGGTTCAAAAAGAGAGTTGCTATAGTGCGCGGCGGAGGAATTGGCCGTGGGCATGGCGCCGGATTATATTTTGGTGGAGGGGCAACAGTTCAGCAAGGCAAAGCTATCGCTGGACAACCACGTCTACAAAAACTGTGCGATCGATGATTGCGACATCTATTTCAGCGGTGGACAATACGAGTTGCTCGACACCCACATCACGAATTCCCGCCTCATCCTCAACCACCCGGCCAAGGGCATGTACAACGCCGTTCAGATTTTCAAAATGAAGTCTCCCGGCTCCAGCATCATCTGCGAATAACGGGTGTGAAAAAGCCTGCCGACAAGGGGGATGGCCCGGTGAGTCCCCTGTGCTCGCGCAACGCGCGGTCTCAGAAGACCCTCGTTGGACGCGCGCAGTGGGGAACTCTCCAGCCCATCCTAGAGTAAACATACGCGAGCGAGCTTGGAAGGATCATCGTGGACACTCGCTGCGGCCTTGCTGGACAGGCTTTTCGAACACCCTTCGTCAGACGTAACAGGTGGCCTAACCCCTCACCCTTTACTTGCTGATGGGAACATTCTCGGCATACTTGACGATCTCGATCGACTGGAAGACCGGGTCTTGCGATCCCTTAGAAGACTCGGCTTCAACACGCTGCAGGAATGGGGCGGGGCCTGTGATCGGCGCATAGCTGAGAGTTGCCTCGACATCGAACGTCTTGGTGTCTTTCGGCGTAGGGAAAGTAAACGTCTCGATGCGCGTTTCTTCCGGCTTCAAGACCGTATCCTCAAGGACCTTGACTGCCTCAAAGTCGAAGCTCGTCGTCTGACCCTTGGCATCCTGATAGACGCGCCCATAGTTCCGTCTGTCGGTAAACACGGTCTTCAAATTCTTCCCCTTGATATCCAGATCGAGCACCACGGTCGCCCAGGCTGGATGGGTAGCCGGAAGATTGTGCGGCACGAGACTATGTACCTTTATCGTAACCGTAGTTTTCTCGCTATCGATCTTTGTCTGGACAGCCAGCTTGGCCGCTTCCTGGCGAAGCTTGCCGATACGACCGGAGAAGGTATGGTTGGCGGTTTTCCGCTTCTTCTCCCCATTCGCCGATTCACCCACCTGCTCCGGCATATGGCAGGTCTGACACTCTTTGCCGGACTTCACTGCCTTGCTCTGATCCCAGTCTCCCAGCAGATCGTTCGTCTTGCCTAACGCGACAGCCGAAGGGACCGACTGGTGACAATTGAGGCAGAGATCGGATTTTTGAAACAGCCCCAGTTCCATCGACTGATGCGCCCGGTTCTGAACAGAATCCTTATAGGGGCCATAGATCGCCTTGTTCTCTAGTTCGTACTTGGGCTCCGGAGGTTGTTTTGTCCGGTCGACTTGCTTAATTAAATGGCATTGCGCGCAGGCCACTCCATCCAGCGACGGGTCACCGGCCTTGGCCTGATTGATAAAGAGCTGGACTTGATCGGGAAATTCACGCACGTGCGGCGCATGACAACGAAAGCACACCGCCTTATCTTTTCCCGCCGGGGAAGATAAAAACACATCGAGTGAGGCGCGGAAGGCTGGGGAATGGATCGAGCGCGAGAGCGGGGAGGTGTCCCACTCTTCAAACACGCGCTCATGACACCGTTTGCACTTGCTGGAAGTCGGAAAGACCTGCTCGATGGCGCTCTGCGACAACCCAACTTCTTGCGCCAAGATGCCGCGGTCAAACCAGGGAGCGAGAAGCAACACACCCACGGCGATCACTACACCAATTCCAATCTTCACACGGCTCGAATTTCGCACCATCATGCTATTTTTCTACTTCAAGAGCACCAAGCAGGTTGCTCAAAAAGGCCGTCCAGCAAAGCCCTTCCAGTTCTCTCTATCCCTCTTTAGGGGAGCGGCCAAGGCTGCCCTTTACTGCGCGCAACATTCTCACCCACCCGACCCCAAGCGCACCGAGACGCGCTTTTGTCCCATGCGAGCATATTCTTATCGTGCGCGTTCTGCGAGCAAGAAGGGCACCTGGCTGCTCCCTGCCTGGCTGGCGGGCTTTTTCAGCATCCTGCTACCGCCCCTGCTGGGCTAACAGAC
>DATIQH010000135.1:0-4417 GCA_035471155.1 Nitrospiraceae bacterium
ATCCATGATAACGATCATGGTGTCTCGATTGCCGGCAAGTCGAATGTGCGGTTGGAACGGAATGTGATTCTGCGAAACCTCTTTGAAGCGGTCGTGGTCAGCGGCCACGCCCATGCTGCGATCGTGAGCAATACCTTGGTCAAGAATGGCGGTGGCGCAGCATTTCTCGGGCAATCCCAGAGCGATGTCAGCGGCAATATAGTCGGGCTGAATCGAGTGGGTTTTGTGGTAGCGCCATCCAGTCAGACCACCACCTCTTTCAACGCGTTCTACAATACGGACGATGATTATTTACGAGAGGGTAATCCGAACCAACCGGCTCCTGATCTCAAAGCCAAGTCAGATATTAGCGGCGACCCACGCTTTGTTGACCCAGGGCATGACGATTTTCGCCTAGGTCCCAGTACGCCGCTTCTTAAGATCGGTCGATTCCCATACCTTGGCGCCCTTGCTCCTGCCTCAACCGAAGCCCGTCGACAGACTGAAAAGTAGCCTTGAATCAATAAGATGGCCCACTCTCACCAGAGTATGGACGTTCATGTGCTATGCTACTTATACGTCGTCAGTATATTAGGTGATGAATCTCTGGCGCAGGGATTGCTGATCCAACGGTCAGAGGAAGAGGAGGCAACTGTGGCAAGTTACCGACAAGAGCTGGAGAAGCGTGGGCCTGACGGGATTCCATCGCTCGACGACGTTGAATCAGGCAAGCTGGTTGGTGCTGTCCTTCCCATGTCCGAAAAGGCCCAAATTCAGATGCGTAACAGCATCGAAGTGATCGATTACCTCCTCAATCAAGAGCGCGTCGTCTGGAGTTGAAGACCCGCTCCCCAAATCCCTGACCTCTCCGATCAAAGCACCCTCTTGACAGTCTTCTCGCGCATTCGTACGCTCCTGGCTCTGCATCTCTTTCCATTCTAACCCGGAGACACAACAATGGCATGCGTGTATCTGCGACAGAGGCGTGCTGTATCTGTGGTGTATTGGCTCATGCTCACAACGGCGTTCATGCTGCTGATACCTTGGAAAGCGCCGGCTTCCGATGAATTGCCGAAAGAGGCTGTCTTGCCGATGGGTCTCGCAGGCAAAGCGATTCAAGCGTCATTGGATGCCTGTAAGAAAGATGGCTATCAAGTAAGTGTGTCGATCGTAGACCGCGCCGGGGTGCTGCGCGCCATGGTCCGAGCTGATGGGGCCGGGCCCCATACGGTCGATAGCAGCAGAAAGAAGGCATACACTGCCGCCAGTTTCCGCCGCTCTACCACTGAACTGGCTGGACTGATCAATAAAGTTCCGACCTTGGAAGCCCTTCGTGAAATCAACGATCAGGTGCTGATGCTGGGGGGCGGACTCCCGATCGAGATCGGCGGTGAGATCGTCGGAGGGATTGGCGTCGGCGGGGCGCCTGGAGCCCATCTCGACGATGCCTGCGCCCAAGCGGGGCTGGATGCGATTGGCGCTGCCCCGAAAGTTCCAGCAAGCAAGTGATGGGGGCATATCCAGCAAGATGCTTGACCGGCTTGCTCTTGCTGCTATTCCTGGCTGCGTGCAACAACGATGTGCCGGTTCCGGCCGCTGTCGAGTTCCCGGCAGATCAGGTGCGCCTGACGATTACCAGACTCGCCACTAATCCGTTCCTCTCCAGGCACGATCTTCATCTCACATTCAAGGGACCCGGAGGCTGTTCCCTTGAGGTTGAGCTCTTTCCCAATACAGGGTATGTGAGCCGGAGGAATCTCTATCAAGCAGGAGTAGGGATACTCTACGTGGTGGGCCAGTTCGATGCCCGCGTCATCGATGTGCCGCATTGTACCGTCACACTTGCAGAGTTTCGTACCCTCGATCGTTTCGTCACGTTCCTCGGCAGCTTCGATGAGAACGAGCAGAAGGTCTGGACTTACTTTCCCGCCAGTCAACGATCAGAACTGCCCTTTGAGAAACGGTAAGGGCGGGGATCGCAAACCGTCATGAATAATACAGGCTGGGAGTTCCGGTCTTTGAAGGTGAGTTCAGAGACGGCGGACTTGTCCAGCTCTCCTTTGCCGAGCGTGATCAGGCGCTGGTATTGATCGTAGGTCGCTTGGGCTAACGGCACGGCGAGCCCGGCGCTCTTCGCTAACGTGAGGGCGATGCCTGAGTCTTTGGCTGCATGGGCAGCCGAGAAGTAGCAGTCATGGGCGCGGTTTTGCATATCCTCGCCATCCGTGTCTAACACGCGCGATGCGGCGCCCGTTTGAGCAAAGACTTCTCGCAACATCGTCAGATCGAGGCCGAGGGCTGCTCCAAGCCCAAGTCCTTCTGCCAGTGCCGCGGTATTGCAGTTCATCACCATGTTGACGAGGGCTTTAACCTTCGCGGCTTCTCCTGCCGACCCAATATAGCGAAGGTGCGTGCTCAATTTCTCCAGGAGCGGCTTCGCCGACTCGAACACATCCGGGCGTCCGCCGCACATGAGGTAGAGGGTGCCTTGGCGCGCCTGTGTGATACTGCTGGCCATACAGGCCTCAAGGCTCCGGCCACCATGTTGTGTCACCAGAGTATCGACCTCGATGTGCACCGCAGGCGAGAGGGTGGCGCAGTTCACGAAGAGCCGATCCTTGGCCTGGCGGAGAAGACTCTCCGTGTCGGTTGCGGAGAAAATCCGGCGCATCGCAGCGTCATCGGACACGACCGTAAAAATGATGGTTGCGAGTTCCGCAATGCGGACAGGGGTCTCAGCCGCTTCACAGACTAGTTCTGATGCAAGGTCGGTGGCCGCGGCGTGATTTCGATCAAAGACGGCAACAATCGTTTCCCCTTGATCCTTCAGACGCCGGGCCATGTTGGCTCCCATCCGTCCCACTCCCACGAAGCCGATTCTCGAATTAGGCTGTCCCACACCCGTGCTCCTTCGTTCGTGCTAACATGCGCGCAAGTGTAGCATACCTCTATGAAATCCATAACGGTGACGTGAGGGAGGATTGTGCATGCAGCAACCCATTGTTGGCTATCATGTGGATGAATTTGGTGACTGGGTTGCAGATCTGAAATGCGGCCATGGCCAGCATGTGCGCCATCAACCACCGATGACGAATCGGCCCTGGGTTCTGACAGAGGAAGGGCGGAAGCAGCATCTCGGAGAAACGTTGAATTGTAAGAAATGCGACGAAGGGAGCGGGTGACTATTCGATGGCGATAACGTTCGAGGAAGGCGCTGGTTTCATGTCGAGACCTGGCCCTGACCAGGGTTGCAGGTATGAACCGGCATATCGGTAGCCGCCTGTGATTGGATCGCTGGCCAGTAAGAGCGGGGTGTCGAGATCGAGCACCTCGAAGCCACCGAGCCCAAGAACCAGACTGAAGGAGCAGCCCATCGCCACTCGTGTTTCGAGCATCCCGCCGATCATCAGTTTGAGGCGTGACGCTTTGGTGAAGGCGGCAATCTCCATGGCTTCGATGACGCCGGTCTTCATGATCTTGATATTGATGTAGTCGGCTGCGCCTCGGGCGACGACCTCTTGCGCATTTACGAGCGAGCGGATCGATTCATCTGCCGCAACGGGAATGCCTGTCTCTCGGCGGATGGCTGCCATGCTGTCGAGGTCGTCCCGCAGCACCGGCTGTTCAAGCAGCACCATCGTTCCGCCGAACTTCTTCACCCCCTGCGCAAAGGCCAGGCAGTCCTGCCGCGAGAAGCCCTGGTTACCGTCACCGATGAATGAGATGCCGGGGAGCGCACGATGCACAGCTTCTAGACGACGGATGTCGCCCTCGACGTCTTTGCCGACTTTCATTTTGAAGAGGCGGAATCCCTTCCCATACCATCTGCTCGCCAGAGCGACGGTCTTGTCGAGGTCGGCGATGGGAATGGTGATGTCCGTTTCCCGCGCTTGCACATCCGCGCCACCCCACAGTTGCCACATCGGGATATCCTCTGTCTGGCAGTGGGCGTCGATGACGGCGATTTCGAGTCCACAACGTGCGGCAGGATGAGAGGGCGCCTGTTCGGACAGCAAGTGCCCGACTTCCTTATAGTTTGCGGCTGAACGACCAAGGACGGTCTTGCTAAGTTGGTGAAGTGTGAAAAGGCAACTCTCGCGGGTTTCTCCTCCGACTTCTGGAAATGGTGCTGCTTCGCCATAACCTTGCGCGCCGCTGGCCAGCGTGACTCTCAGAAAGACGTTTTCTGCAACCGTTCGCGCACCGGTGGCAACGACGAAGGGGTCAGTGATGGGTACATTCACTGGCCAGAATTCCACCTTGCGTATGGTGTCTGACATGTCGTGTATTGGAAAGACCAGGACTTCGCTGACCTACACGTTTGGAGTAATGGGAGAATAACTTGTAGGATGCTCAAAAAGGCCGACCAGCAAGACCGCAGGCGAGTCGAAACCGGAGGCGTACCCTCTGGGGTACGTTGAGGATTTCGATGAGCCGA
>DATIQH010000136.1:0-2418 GCA_035471155.1 Nitrospiraceae bacterium
GCGTCCAACAATACCGCGCCGAGCGACGGACAAACCGGATCGCCGAACGCCACGTGCGCGACAATCCCTCCCTCAAAAAATGTCGACACCCGCCGCTTGGTGAGATCGATAAACTGGTCTGGCAGCACGACGTCGCCGGGCTTGATCGATTCCATCATGCTGCCGACCGCGCTGACAGAAATGACTCGCCGAACACCCAGCGACTTCAACGCAAAGATGTTTGCGCGATAGTTGATTTCGGAAGGATTGATTCGATGCCCACGTCCATGCCTCGAGAGAAAGGCGATGCGAGTCCCGTCCAATTCTCCGAGCACCACGGTATCGGAGGGAGCGCCAAAGGGGGTCTTGACCGAAACCTCCTTGACTCTCCGAAGCCCCTCGATGTCATACAACCCGCTGCCGCCGATGATCCCGATATCTGCGCGCGCGATTCTCCCTTGCCGTGCCATCCTGCATCCTCAAAATAGTGTGGTGAGAAATCGATCCGCCTGTCCGATCACTCGTGCCGTTGTATGCTGGACCGACTCCGACTCCTCGATCGTCAGCCACTGGATCCCCGGCTCTTTTCGAAACCAGGTCATTTGCCGTTTAGAGAAGCGTCTCGTGTCCCGTTTGAACCGCCGAACCATTTCAGCGCTGTCACACACTCCGGCCAGGTGCTCTGCCACCTGGCGATATCCCAACCCCTTCATGGCCGCGCTATCGCGCTGATATCCCTGATCCAGAAGTTGTTTCGTCTCTTCAATCAACCCGTGAGCCAGCTGCCAATCGATCCGCTCTTCGATACGCCGGTACAGCGCGTCGCGATCCCGGTTCAATCCGATCATCAAGGTTGAAAAGGGCCGTTCGGCAAACCCATGTTCCTGTTGGAACTCCGACATCCGGCGACCGGATAGCTGGTACACCTCCAACGCGCGGAGCACTTTTGATTCATCGCGTGGATGCAACCGCGATGCAGCCACAGGATCAACTTCCACGAGCCGCGCGTAGAGACGATCATGTCCTTGGTCCTCTGCCTCCTGTTTGAGCGCTGCCCGCACGATCGGATCGGTTGGCGGTGCGTCGCACAAACCCTTGAGAAGCGTTCGGACATAGAGCCCTGTGCCACCCACCACCAGAGGAAGACGATGGTCTCGATAGAGACGCTCGATCTCATCGATCGCCTGGCGGCGATACAACCCCGCATTAAACGATTCATCGGGACCGACAAGATCGATCAACCGATGAGGGATACCCTGGCGCTCCTCTGGAGCCGGCTTATCCGTCCCTACGTCCATGCCTCGATACACTTGCCGTGAATCCGCCGTGAGCACCTCGGTTTCGAACGCCTTGGCCACCTCGACTGCAATGCGGCTTTTCCCCACGGCAGTCGGCCCCACGATCACGACGACCGGTTTAAACCGGACCTGTGTCTCGGAAAGACGACGCATCGACTTCGTTGGAATAGCCATCATGCCCATCCAACACGCCCAAACAGCTTGGCAAGTTCATCCGTCGAAAGACGAAACGCCGTTCGGCGTCCATGCGGGCACGTCATGATCAGCCCTTCCTCCACCCAATCGTGAATCAGCTGTTGGATTTCTGGAAGAGCCAGGGTGCGTCCGGCCCTCACTGCTCCATGGCAAGCCAGCGAAGCCAGCACCGGTTGAACCCGCAGATCCAGTGACGATGCTCGGTCCCACTCAGTCAAATCGTCGAGCAGATCCTGCACCAAGACAGCCGCATCCACCTTGCCAAGACCGACCGGAACCCCACGAATCGCTACGGCAGCAGAGCCAAACGGTTCAACTAAAAGCCCGAGTTTCTCCAGATCATCAGTGCGCTTGAGCAATATCGCACTTTGTGCCGCCGACAGCTCGATCGGCTCCGGAATCAACAGCGGCTGTGAGGGAATATCCCGGCTCTGCCACCCTCGCCAGAGCCGTTGGAAAAGGACTCGCTCGTGCGCCGTATGTTGATCGATCACGTGGAGTTCTTCGCCCACCTGCGCGACGAGATAGGTCCTGAGGATTTGTCCGAACGGCACGATGCCAAGTTTCTCCACCGGCCGATAGGCTCCAACCGCTTCCGCGGCGAGGGGCAATTGGCTCCCTTCGACGATGCCGGGAAACGTCACCGCGTCACTCGCATCAATCTGAGAATTCTGTCTGCGATCCGAGAACGATGCGGTTTGCCGCTCGGCTGTGGAAGTGAGTTCTGGAGCCCGCTGTGACGGCCCCGCTTGTGAAAGCCCCAACACAGCCTTCCGTTCAGCGCCGCTGAGCGCGTGGCGAACTGACTGGCGCACCAACTGATGCAGGCAGTCCGTTTCCGCAAATCGCACTTCCTTTTTCGTGGGATGCACGTTGACATCGAACCGGTCCGGCTCGATATCCAGAAAAAGCACGAATGTCGGGTGGGACCCTTTAGGGAGAAACG
>DATIQH010000137.1:0-7214 GCA_035471155.1 Nitrospiraceae bacterium
TGCAAAGCTCCGACCGACCCCGTAAGCTGCTTTCTCGATAACCGGCCTGTGTGAACGCAACAGTATCGTCACCCCCATGGCAACGACACCACGCGATTATTATCAGATCCTCGGTCTTTCGAAATCGGCCTCTGCGGATGACATCAAGAAGGCCTATCGGCGCCTGGCACGCCAATTCCACCCCGACATGCACAGCGGTGCCAAGAAATCCGAGATGGAGAGGAAATTCAAGGAGCTGAATGAAGCGCAGGAAGTCTTGAGCGATCCGGACAAACGGAAGAAGTACGATCAATATGGCGCCAACTGGGAGCAGGCTGAGGCCTATGAGCAGGCGCGCCGGCAGGCCGGAGCCCGTGGGGGAGGCGGCGCGGAGACTTCGTTCGGCGGAGAAGGCTTTTCCGATATTTTCGAAAATCTATTCAAAGCGCGAGGGCGAGCCGGCAATGGTCGCGGGTTTGCCATACAGGGCGAAGATCTTGAAACGGAGGTGCAGCTGACGCTGACCGAAGTGTTCACAGGGGTCACGAAACGCATCACTCTACAAGAGCCCCGGTCCTGCCCTACCTGTCACGGGAGCGGAGCCCTGCGTGGACGTCCCTGTCCAACTTGCCAGGGGCAGGGCGCCACGCTGCATCCCAACACAATCGAAGTCCGAATCCCCGCCGGAGTCCAGGATGGGACGAGGGTGCGCGTAGCTGGCAAGGGACAAGCCAGTCCCAACGGCGGCAAGCCAGGCGATTTGTACTTGCGTGTGGCAATCGCTCCGGACAATGTGTTTCGTCGACAGGGGAGCGATATTCATGTCTCTCTCCCCGTCTTCCCGTGGGAAGCGGCCTTGGGCGCCGATGTGATGGCCCCCACGCTGATGGAACCGGTTCGAGTGAAAGTTCCTCCGGGAAGCCGGGCCGACAGCAAGCTTCGATTGAAGGGCAAGGGTCTTCCTGCGGCGGCCGGAGGCCACGGTGATCTTTTCCTGACTATCCAGATTGTGATGCCTTCTTCCTCGACCGACGAGGAACAGCACCTGTATGGCCAACTCAAGGCCTTCTCGCATCCGGACCCTCGCGCCGAACTGCTCGCCCAAGCCCGGCGCCGATCACATTCCTGACTCAAGTGAGACGAGCGTGACTGGTGGGACAAGTGCGATAGGCGCGACTCGAAGTTCTACACTCTGGACTCGAAGATTCCAATACTCCTGTCTTCAGACGGCATTACCCGTGCCGCTTTGCTCGCAAACCCCGCAAGTCTTGCGTGAGCAACGAGGAACTCACTTTCCACAGTTCACAACGAGTCGTTATGAACCATCTGAGCCTGAAGATATGGACTCATCGAGCCATGCTGTCGGCATAATTATCAGGTTCATTTGACAAATCATCCTCTGCACGTGATGCTCATAGAGTACCAGGCTTAACTCCCGACTGGGGGCCGTCATTTCCATGAAACTCTCGATTATTATTCCAGCCTATAACGAACAGACGACGATTGAGGCCGTAATCCGCCGCGTTCAAGCTGTTGACCTTGGTGCGATCGCGAAAGAGATCATCGTCGTCGATGATGCATCCCATGACGACACTCCTCATATTCTCAAGGGCATCAACGGGATTGTCTACCTCCGCCATTCAGTAAACGCCGGGAAAGGAGCCGCACTGACTACCGGTATTCGAGCGGCGACAGGCGATATCGTGATCTTTCAGGATGCCGACTTGGAATACACGCCCGAAGACTATCTGACAGTGATCACACCCCTTCTGAATGGGGACGGTGATGCTGTCATGGGGTCACGCTTTCTGCGTGAGCATCCCGTCTTCTGGGGAAAACGAAAATCACCCTACTTGAATCATTACATTGGCAACCTACTGATCCTATGGGTCACCAATACACTGTATGGAAAGCGCTTTACCGACTATGAGGGTTGTTACAAGGCCTTCTCTCGCTCCACTCTTCTTGACACACCGATCCGCGCCAAAGGATTTGAGTTCGACAACGAATTGGTCTGTAAGCTAATGCGCAAGGGGATCCGCATCGAGGAAGTGCCCATTCGATACAGCCCCCGCACCTATGGTCAGGGCAAAAAAATAACCTGGCGGCACGGCATCACCATACTATGGACCATCATCAAGTGGCGTTTCTTACCAATACACGTCTCTCATCACGTTTCATCCTCCCAAATGGCAGCCTAGCTTGCGAGACAACACCCGATGATCAACCACATCTGCCTTATTATTCCCCCTTCCCTCTTCCTCCTCGATGAACGAGTATTTATGTCCCTGGGCATCTTGAGGGTAGCTGCGGTACTGGAGCGGGAAGGCATCGGCGTGGAATTGCTGGATCTGTCCGGGGTGAACAACTATACCGAGGCGCTCACCGTCCATATCGGACAGAGTCAAACGCAATGTTTTGGATTGACGGCTACGACACCGCAAATGCCGGCTGCGACAAAAATTCAAGAGACCATCCGGCGTTTACGGCCGGCTGCGAGAATCATCCTCGGAGGTCCGCATGTGACGCTGGTCTGCGCTGCGGCCAAATACGAACGCAAGCGGAGCATCCTCGGGCGGGCATCGAGAGCGACCAAGCGATTGGCAGAAATGTTCGACGTCCTCGTCACCGGAGACGGTGAAGCGGCTGTGTTCGAGGCGCTGCAAAATACGCCCCCCCCGATTATCGACGGTGACGACCCCAAATCGCCACTATTTCTCAACAATGCCTCAATCGAGGAGCTGCCGTTTCCCGCCCGCCACCTGATCGATGTATCGACCTATCAATACAGCATCGACGGCACAAGGGCCCTATCCATGATTGCGCAATTAGGGTGTCCCTTCGGCTGCGGGTTTTGCGGGGGGAGGATGAGTCCTTTTCTCCGCCGGGTCCGCACCCGTTCCTCTGAAAATATCGTTCAGGAGATGGTCCATCTCCATCAGACTTACAACGTGACAGGATTCATGCTGTACGACGACGAATTGAACGTGAACCCCAAGATCGTTTCCTTAATGAAACTGATCGCCGACACGCAACAGAAACTGGGCGTAGAGTTCCGTCTTCGTGGCTTCATCAAAGCCGAGCTATTTACCGATGAGCAGGCTGCTGCCATGCATGCCGCGGGCTTTCGCTGGATCCTGGTAGGCTTTGAGTCCGGGCATCCCCGAATACTCGACAATATCCAGAAGAAGGCCACAAGAGATGACAATACACGCTGTATGGAAATCGCACGGCGGCACAATCTGAAGGTCAAGGCCCTCATGTCGGTGGGCCATCCGGGAGAGTCTGAAAACACGATACAGGCCACGCGTGACTGGCTTGTCGAAGTTCGCCCGGATGACTTCGACGCCACGGTCATTACTACATATCCCGGCACACCCTATTTTGATGAAGCGGTAGAAACGACTCCCGGCATTTGGACCTATACCTGTCCCAAGTCCCAAGATCGGCTCCATAGCGTCGAAGTCGATTACCGCCACGTCGCTGAATATTATAAGGGCGCCCCCGGTAACTACACCGCATTCATTTATACCGATAACCTGACCAGTACACAGCTCGTCAGCTATCGTGACCAGCTAGAAGCCGATGTGCGTCAAACGCTTTCCATCTCGTTCAACAGCGCCAACCCTGGGCTTTGCTACGAACACTCGATGGGCCAAAGCGGCCTGCCCACTTCCATCTTGAGAACATCGGATGCAACCGCCAAACGCGCAATTCACAAGACCATTCGAATCCTCTCGTCTGGAGGATAGTTGGGTTCAGAACAATTCACCATACCCCTGGTAGCTGAGCGCACGGCGTCGCACGAAATCGTACGGACGGACCAACTTGAGGCATCACCTGCTTCAACCTTTCTCACAGCCCTTCTTGTCCTTATCCTGGGAACAGCTGCCGCTGACCCATCGCGAATTCCCCTGCTCTTCATCCCAATCTCGTTTCTGCTGGCTGCACATGGTATGGGGCAACTCCTTGAGCGAGCGGCAAAGTCCTGGACCGCTGCGCTTCCAACACATTTCCCTATTCTTACCCTAACCGCACAGCTAGGCATGGGAATTTCCGTCTTGGGATTTTCTGCGACGATCCTTGGGCTTCTAGGCTTATACCGCTTTAATTGGCTATTGATCGCAATCGGGCTGGCGTTGAGCCTATTGAGCGGTCTAAAACATTTCCCACTGGTACGATGGCAACAGTTTCAACCGACCTATGCAACATTCGCCGGTGGCCTAGCCATGGGAATCGTGTGGTGTATCGTATGGCTCTGGGCGACCATTCCACCGACATTCTATGACGAATTGGCATACCATCTTCCCATCGCACAATACGCTCTTCGGACAGGAGCTCTCCCAGCCCTCCCTTGGTCCTTCTTCACATATATGCCCCATCTCTCAGATCTATTCCTCGGGTGGGGCTTAGCACTTGGCGGTGAGGTCGGTGCCCGCTCAATGCATCTCGTATTCTGGATCGTCATCTGGATCTCAGGCTGGGGATTCATGGAAACCATGACCACACCGGAGCGAAACCCCTGGATCGGATGTGTCATCGCTGGTGCGTTCGCATCATCTTCCACATTTCTTTTTCTCGGGGCCCTTCCGTTTGCAGAAACATCTCTCACATTCGCGGTCCTGGCTTCAGCTGCTCTGATTGCATTCCCCATCATCTCAGCTCAATGGCTTCCCGTCGGGTTACTCTGGGGACTCGCTATTTCCGTCAAGCTCTCCGGGTTATCATGGGTATTTGCCGGAGCGCTGGCGGCCCTCGCGATAGGATGGCCGATGAAATCCCTCGTCAAAGCAGGGCTTGTGACCTTGGCGATGGCACTACCTTGGTGGGGACGAACCTGGTGGCTGACAGGAAACCCTCTTTATCCCCTCGGCTACCGCTGGCTTGGAAGTCTCTATTGGGATGATGACAACCAGGCACGACTGCAAGGCGACCTGCCTTCGATGCCTGAACCGTTCAGTATCTTGACTCTACTCCGTCTCCCTTTCGACATGGTCATGGCTCCCGAACGGTTCGGCTCTGCATCGGATTGCGGCCCCCTCGCCGTCGTTGCAATCTGTCTCATGTTAAGCCTTCCCCTTTGGACGGTTTTCTTGCACGTCGATCAAACCAAACGTCGTCAATGCTACGCAGCCGGTCTCTTTGTCCTCCTAACAGCGACCATTTGGGTCATGACCTCGACAACCACCAGATTTTTTACCCCTGCGTTGATGCTCGGCCTGAGCCTCCTTGCTGTCTTGCTCACCAAAACTCCAAAGGCCATTTTTGCCCTCACCATCGTCATACTAGCGGCGCTGGGTGCTTGGGGAACCTCTCGCTTTGTATCCATGCATTCCCAGGTGTTTTCATCTGAGAAAGTCGCTCTTGGACAAGAAACTGGCGCCGAGTTTGCCGCGCGGACCATCGACCACTACGAAGCTGCCACGTTCACGAGAGAACATCTTCCACACGACGCCAAACTTCTCTTCATTGGTGAGTCCAGGCCCTTCTATTTTGATCGGACATCCCTTGCCCCCTACCCATTTCACGAACACCCCCTTACTCAATGGATCCGAGAATCGGCTTCGCCTGAACAGCTTCGGGACAGAATCCGCCGTGAAGGCTTTACTCATGTGATACTCAACACCAGAGAGTTTAAACGTCTGCATGACAAATATCAGGTCCTGGCATTCAGTGGGCCAGACGCCCCTCTTTTCGACCAACGGCTCAAACAGTTACCACAAGTCATGACTGTGCTTTTTTCGAAACATAACATGTACGTCTTCGAAATTCCTTCATCGCCTTAGCAATTTCTTGGACCCTGAAAAGACTCCACGCTAAAATATACTCTCAATGATCATGCTCGGGTCCTCAGTTGATCTATAGATCTCATGGATATTCTTTTAAAGAGATTCACGTGTCTGTTGCCCATCGACCGCGAACTGCTCCATCGACTCCTTCTGGTGACTCTGCTTCTGTCGGTTCTGAGCAAACTGGTGCTGAGCGTCCTGGTGATGATCTATTATCCCAACGGCGTCTTTGAAAGCTCTGATTCCGTTGAATATCATCAGCTAGCGTTGAATCTCCTCCAGCATGGCGAATTTTCCCGCTCGCCACAGGCTCCTTATGAACCGGAGATCATACGAACTCCCGCCTATCCCTTGCTGCTCGCCGGCCTCTACGGAATCTTCGGCATTCAACCGACAATAATCGTCTTCGCCCAGATCGCTCTTAGCGTTGCAACGATCTTCATCGGCTTCAGAATCGCCACGCTCCTGTTTCATGAACAGGCCGGCATCCTCACTGCTTTGCTGCTCGCAACGGACCCTGTATCGGCCTATTACACACAGGTCCTATTAACCGAGACCGTCTTTACGACGACGGTCAGCTTGTGTCTACTCCTGTTTCTCCATGCCCTCACGGAACCCTCCAGATGGCAGTGGTCTGCTGGAGCCAGCATCTGTCTCGCACTGTCGACCTATATACGGCCGACGAGCTACTATCTTGGATTCATATTGCCATTCATTTTCTTTCTGATGGTACGTCCGGCGATCGGATGGCAACGCGCAGCCAAACCAGCTCTTGCCTTTCTCTTTCTCTACGTCACTTTGGTCGGCGGCTGGCAACTACATAACTATGTGCGAACAGGGTCGATGGAATTTAGTCAGACCAAGAACCAATACCTCTTTATTGCAAAAGCTGCGGCAATCGTCGCAGCCCGTGACAATCTAAGCCTCGAAGATGCCCAGCAGCGTCTTGCCGCCGAACATTTTCAATCGATTCCTCCAGACCTCCGCACGTCGACCCAAGCACGACTCTTTGAAAGTCAGGGGAAATATGCGACGGCCATCATTGTGGAACACCCTGCTCTTTTTCTCTGGACCTCGTTACGGGGAATGCTTGCCAGCCTCTTCGGACCATCGAACCTGTCACACCTCTTTGGACTTGATAATGTGGCCTTGCGATCGTCACTTTTCAGCGGAGACTTTTCAAAGTTTTCACGCGGTCATTGGGCCATGGCTTTCAGCTCCTGGATATATGGCATTGTATTTCTCATCATCCTTTACCTGGGAATACTACTGCTCTTCTTACGGGGTGGATTTTATAGCCAGGGGATGGCCTTGTTGATCTTTACAGCACTGTACGTGCTCGTCTTAAGCAGCGGGCCGGAAGCCTACAGCCGGTTTCGGCTACCGATCATGCCAGCTTTATGTGTCATGGCGGCTGCGGGGCTTATCCACGACTCAAAAGCTACC
>DATIQH010000138.1:0-3170 GCA_035471155.1 Nitrospiraceae bacterium
CCACCGACAAGCGGTTTAGGAAAGCGTTTTCACCGCCCTACTCCAGCCTACTCAGACTCATTCCAGCCAAGTGGAGCCAAGAGTTAAGAGAAAAGCGACGTTGGCTGGAGTAGGCTGGAGTGAGTTGGAGTTGAACACAAAATGAGCACAATCGACTCGCCGGGAAGGGCTTGATCAATCGCGTGCACGTAGCTCGCGTACGCCGCGGCCGATCTTACGACGAATGAGTGTGCGCAGCGTCACTCCGTCTGCGTAGCCAACCTGAGCGGCAATCTGATCAACACTGGCCGTACTCGTTTGTAGCAGATGCACCGCGCGCTCGACGCGAAGATCCTGAAAGTAAGCAAGGGGGGACTTGCCCAGCACGGATTGCAGACGACGCGCCAGGGTGCGTTCACTTGTCACGGCTGCGTGAGCCGCTTCGCTGAGCGAGAAACCATCAGCGAGCTGTCTCCGGGCCCATCGCTCGAACCGTTCGACGAGCGGGTCTGAGTGCGCAAGGTGGTCGGGAATCATAAAAGCCGCCTGCGAGGGCCGTGGGTCAACCAGCAGGTAGCGAGCGGTCAGTGCCGCGAGCGCGGGACTGCGGCGACGCACCAGCCATAATGCCAGATCGAGATGTGCCAGCGCTGCGCCGCCGGTGACGAACCGAGATGAACTTACGATCATTCGCGAGTCGTCTAGTATGACATGCGGATACCGTTCACGAAAGAACGGGGCGAGCCACCATGATGTCGTCGCACGATGGCCGTTGAGCAGCGACGTGCCAGCAAGGACAAATGTTCCCGTGCATGCAGCACCCACCAGCGCGCCGCTGCCAGACCAGCGACGAAGGAGTGCTTGCGCGTCCGTGATGTCTCGCCGTTCAAGTGCAATTCGCAATGTGTCCGGCATCTTCGCCCCGAGCGCCGGCACAAGCGCGACATCCGGGCGCGCAAGTCGTGCCGCCGACCGTACAGGCACAGACAGCCCGTGACTGGTGTATACGCGGGAACGGACACCCACGACCGTAACATTGAAACGTGCCGACGGTGTTCCGGCGGATTCCGCCAAGTCGTTCGCCGTTCCGAAAGTGTCGAGCAGCGTAGTTAAACCGGTGTCGAAAACTTCATTCAGAGCAAGAACGTAAATTCGCATGGCGAGAACTGTATCATAATTGTCACTTCTGCCACTAGTACGAATTGGCATTTTCGCTAGAATTTAACTCACGTTGTTTTACCTCAAATAGGGGAGGCTAACATGGTACGAGTTGCTCTGTTCGTGCGATTGAAAGCCAAGCCAGGAAAAGAAGCGGATGTCGCCCGCTTTCTGGAAAGCGGGCTCGCCCTGGCGAATCAGGAAACCACGACACCGATCTGGTTTGCGCTGCGATTGGGACCGGCGACGTTTGGCATCTTCGATGCCTTTGCTGATGATGCAGGCCGCAAGGCACACTTGGCTGGCCCAATCGCGGCAGCACTGATGGCCAAAGCGTCCGAGTTGCTTGCCGAACCACCACAGATCGAGCAAGTCGACGTGCTTGGCGCGAAGATCTCGCACTGAGGTCTGGCAAAGAGGGGAGTTCAGTTCGGTCGGTGTGAGGAGATTGCTTGCCGATTTGCCATGAGCGGCAACCAACGGTTTGCCGGAGGCTGCCGCTCGACTGATGACAAAACTTAGTAGCAAGGCTGGTTGTCTGGAAGCCCATCAAAAACGTTGTGAAGAACGAGACGCCATCCGATGGATATAGTTGAAGATAAATAGTAGCTATCAAAGAGGTCTAAAAGAACTGGTTTTGAGTCAGGTTGATTAATAAGTTCTTCACATCACCTTCTGACGCCTTCGGTAAAACGGATCACTGAAATGGGGTCTGGCGTGAGTATGGACTTTTCCCCTTGATTGGCACCATCGGATCATCGGTGCGGGCCTTCAATGGAAGGGTACAATCCTCGCTTTCAAAGTTCATTATTCAGATTGTGCTGTTCCACGCAGTGCGTGCGCTTTTTCGAGATGTTCGGCATAAAGCGCTTGCATCTGCTTTGCACGATACCGTTTTTCTTGCACTGCGGTCATTAATGCTCCCCGCCGAAACCCCTTGGTGTCTTCGTAGGGACCGATCTTTGATACTGCAGTCTCGAATTCAACGGCTTCGGTCTCCAACTCTTGGGCCTTGCTCTGATACACCTTGGCTGCCGCGAGGTGATCGTCCGCGTTGCCAGTGGACGCCAGCCGCTCTTCCAAGGTTGCTGGCAGTACCCTGCTATACCTCTTGAGATTGAACAGACGGATCAGTGGCAACCTGGCTAGTACACCGAGTATGGATTTATTGGACCTCATAGCTCCACCTTTTTGCTGAGCTGTCCAAAACATCGTTTTTTCACGCCTTCGAGAAGATACGCTGAAAGCCGAAGAAAATCGAGAGATCGGGATCCAGTTCGGAGCAGGAGGCCAATGTGAAAAGGTAAATATGCCCTAAGCTATCGGCTATATGTCATTTGCATCAAGAAGATGCTGTCTGACACCTTCCCTCCACCCCTCACATGCAAGCTTCTTTTTACTTCCTGGGCGATTTGGGCGTATTCTGCCAGTCATGAAACGGTGGGTTCTGTATCTGATCGCTGTGCCCCTTGGGTTGGCGGGATTGGCGTACCTCGTCGGATTGAATTTTTCAGTACATTTCACCGACATGTGGAGTAAAGGCTCTCAAGGGAAGAGCGCCCAGCGCGAGGCCGGAAAGATCACGGGAGGGAACGCAGTTCCCAAAGAGATACTGAGACTGCGGCACAAGCACCAACTGAGACCGCTGACTAAACAAGAAGAGGGCACAAAAATAGAAGAATTGCCGAATGGCATATACGGTTTCTCGATGTGCGGTGTCGACGCATTACGCGCGACGCGAGGCGACACATTCTCGCTGGAGATTCCAAAACATGACCAGCCAGCGTTGCGTGCCTGCCCGCTCAATGCGTACGTTGTCGACTTTAGGCAGGACATCCTGACTGCCCGCCGCAGGCCGGCCGGAGCGCTCCTTCGAATAGGCCGAGTAGGTCGCCGAGCCGCTAGACTGAATATCCGGCACGAGGAAACGATCGTCCTGAACCGGTCGGGTCAGATCGGGCGGAACTTCCAACGGGGGAAGTTTACCTGCGGATTTGTAATCGACCTTACTCGTCTCGAGCACGCTGTTGATG
>DATIQH010000139.1:0-2926 GCA_035471155.1 Nitrospiraceae bacterium
GAACTGCTTGATGCTGTTGTGATCGCGCTCCTGCTGTTGCTGTTGGCGTTGTGCCTGCGCTTGGTCCCGTTGCGACTGCTGAGCCATGCGTTCCAGGTCGGTGGGTGGGGGAAGACCAGCGGCCTGCCTATCGTAGGCCGATAACTCATAGGCGAAGCTCGGTGAGACTGCCGTTGAGAAGCTACCCCACAGAGCCAGTGAAAGAAGGATTGCGAGGATGTGAACTTTCATGATAGATACCTCCTGTAGAAGTTGAACCTTGGAGAGACCTTAACGGACATTTCAATAATTTAACCTCTAAGCTATGGAGAACACGGAGATGCTAACATCTACGTCAATTCATAGCCTCGTCAATCACCGTAACTCATCCCACCACGAGGACCGGTCATGGGAAACGAGCCCAGGCTGGGCAGCAAGGTTTTTTATAAAATCGGCGAAGTCAGCCAGATTGCCAAGCTACCCGCCTATGTGTTGCGATTCTGGGAATCGGAATTCCCGTTTCTCAAGCCCAAAAAAAGTCGTGGGAATCAACGGCTCTATGTCAGGCGAGAAGTCGAAACAGTGCTGGAGATCAAGCGGATGCTTTACGAAGAAGGGCATACGCTCGCAGGTGTCAAGCGGTATTGGGCCAGGCGAGGCCGGTTGGCAACCCAACGAGTGCGGCCCAAAGAACTTGCGCAGAAGCTGCGGGGGAATCTTCAAGCGATTCTCAAGATTATGGAGTCGTATTCAGACTGACGACGGTCCGTTTCGTCTCTTTCGAGCTGGTTGCATTCCGGCCGCCCCCAGGGGACAATGCAGGAGACAGTGGAATTGCATAGCATGTGTCGGGGCGTGGCGCAGCCCGGTAGCGTACTCGCTTGGGGTGCGAGTGGTCGGCCGTTCAAATCGGCTCGCCCCGACCAAAACACATAGTGCTGAGGACTGAGACGCAGAAGGACGTCGGAGACTCGGTTCTCAGGACTCAGCGCTGAAACAGAGAGCTGCCGCCGGCAGCTCTTTTTGTTCCTAAGGAACCCATGCGCATTCTAGTGACCAACGATGATGGAATTCACTCGCCTGGTTTGACGGTGCTCGCCAAGGCCTTATCGAAGGTGGGCGAGGTGTGGGTCGTCGCGCCGGATCGTGAACGGACTGCCGCGGCGCATGCGGTAACTCTCCACAAACCGCTGCGAGTGCAGCAGCTTGGGACAAGGGTCTACGCTGTCAGCGGGACGCCGGTCGATTGTGTGAATCTGGCCGTATTGAAACTTCTGCCCACGCCGCCCGATCTCCTCCTGTCAGGAATTAATAGAGGCGTGAACCTGGGCGACGACGTGTTGTATTCCGGAACGGTCTCGGCCGCGATGGAAGGAACGATACTCGGTGTCCCTTCGATGGCCGTGTCACAGGAAGGGCAGGGCCAGTTTCATTTCGACGCGGGGGCCCGCTATGCCGTCCGTATCGCGCGCTTGATCCTGAAAGAAGGTTTGCCGGACGAAACACTCGTGAATCTCAATATTCCGAATCGACCCTTCAGATCGATCACAGGAGTGCGAGTGACCTGTCTCAGCCGGAGGCGTTTCGACAATCCGATCATTGAAAAAATCGATCCGCATGGCCGGACCTACTATTGGATTGCCGGAACCCGTATCTCGTGGAGCCGAAGTAAGGATGCCGACCATGAGGCGATTGAGCAAGGGGCGGTTTCGCTCACCCCCATTCATCTCGATACCACTCATCATGGAGCATTAGATCGTTTTCGGAAATGGGAAACGGTGCGGCGGCCCAATGCACGTCGGGTGACTGCATCATTGAAACCAAAGGGCAAACAGCGGAGTTAGCGTGCTGTGGGAAATCTGATCGAAGCGATCATTACAGAACTCAGCCGGTTTGTTGTGTCGACGATTTCGACATTCGGCTACACCGGCATTTTCATCACCATGGCTATCGAGAGCGCCTGCATTCCTCTGCCCAGCGAAATCATCATGCCCTTTTCCGGGTATCTTGTGACAACAGGACAGTTCACGATGTTGGGTGTGACATTGGCCGGCGCTATTGGCAACGTCGCCGGGTCGGTGGTGGCCTACTATGCCGGAGTGTGGGGAGGCAGGCCTTTCGTCGAGCGATACGGACCCTATGTCTTGGTGTCGCGAAAAGACATTGAGATGGCGGATCGATGGTTCGCGAAATATGGCGATGCAGCGGTATTTTTCAGCCGGATGCTTCCGGTCATACGGACCTTCATTTCGTTGCCGGCCGGCATTGCCCGAGTCAATATCTATCGGTTCATCCTCTACACGTTTCTCGGTGCATTGCCCTGGTGTTATCTTCTGGCCTATATCGGTGTGAAAATGGGAGAGCAGTGGGAACATCTGAGAGACTATTTCCATCAGTTCGATATTGTGATCGGTATCTGTCTGGCGCTTGCCGTGGGTTATTTTCTCTGGTCCCATTGGCCGAAGCGCCGCATTACTCCGAGGTTATAACCATCCCATGCTCTCGATCTACAACACCCTTACCGGGAAGAAAGAGCCATTCCAGCCACTCCAGCCGAAGACCGTGCGGATGTACGTCTGCGGCGTGACCGTCTACGACTACTGCCATATCGGTCATGCGCGCAGCGCGCTCGTATTCGACGTGATCCGGCGCTATCTGGAATTCAGCGACTATAAGGTTGAGTTCGTGAAGAACTTCACCGATGTGGATGACAAGATTATCAAGCGAGCCAATGAGCAGAGCGTCAGCTGCGACACGATCACCGCGAAATATATCCAAGCCTACTACGAAGACATGGGGAAACTGGGCATTCGCCCAGCTTCCATCGAGCCCAAGGCCACAGAACACATGACCGACATCATCCATTTGACCGAGGCCTTGGTAAAAAAGGGATTGGCCTATCAAGTCGATGGAGACGTGTATTTTGAAGTGGCCAAGTATTCTGCAT
>DATIQH010000140.1:0-12364 GCA_035471155.1 Nitrospiraceae bacterium
TCGGAGTGCTCCTCCTCCTCTCCCTGGCTTTTTTTCTTCAGAACCAGGAACAGGAAGTCACGCTCCGGTATTTCTTTGGACTCTTTGAAGCCTCGACGCCGATCTATAAACCCATTTTGGCAGGGTTCGCCGTAGGGCTGCAGGTCTCCGGTATTCTTCTCTTTCCTCCGTGGATACGAAGCCGTATTGAGCTTCGCCGAAAGACCAAAGCGCTGCAAGAAGCTGAAGGGGATTTAGAACGGCTGCGCCTCTCGCTCGACACAGCCACCGGCCGTGTATCCTCCCCCCTCACCGGCGAGACACATCGAGACCGACGCGATGAGTGACACAGAAACCTCACCCCTGATGCGACAATACCGCGAGATCAAGCGCGGCTACCCCGAAGCGATTCTATTATTCCGCGTCGGTGACTTCTACGAAATGTTTTACGAGGATGCGCAGATCGCCTCCAAGCTGCTCTCCATAGCCCTCACTTCTCGCGATAAATCAAGCGCCAACCCCGTTACGCTCTGCGGAGTGCCCTACCATGCTGTGCAAGGCTATATCGCAAAGCTCCTCAAAGCTGGGCGAACCGTCGCACTCTGCGAGCAGGTTGAGGATCCGAAACTCGCAAAGGGTCTCGTGCGACGCGAAGTCGTTCGTTTGTACACACCCGGTACCCTGATCGATACCGAATTCCTTTCACCGGGAGAGTCGCATTTCCTGGCGGCTGTCGCCTTTTCCGACGCCACGATCCCATCGGCCAAGCCGCAATCCGTCATTGGTCTGGCCTGTCTGGACGTCTCTACCGGGGAGTTTTGGATGACAGAGTTCCAAGGAACACAGGCAGAGGTCCAGCTCATGGATGAACTGGCTCGGCTTGAGCCACGAGAATTACTCTACTCCGATTCCCAGATGAATGCCGGATCCTGCCTGACTCGCCTGCGTGGGCCACGCCTCTGTGCACAATCCACAAACTCCTTCAATCCCAAAGATGCCGCACAATTACTCCAGGCACAGTTTGCGGTACACTCGCTCGACGGATTCGGCTGTCGCGGTCTGACCGTGGGAATCGGCGCCGCCGGAGCTGTCCTGCGCTATGTTCGTGAGACTCAGCCAACCGCTTCCCTCGCGCATCTTCGCCGCATACACACACGCTGGAGCGGCGACGCCATGCATCTGGATAGAGCCACGATTCGCAATCTCGAACTCGTGCGGCCATTGGAGGCCGGCGAACACCGATTAGGGCAGGATCAACAGACGGTTTTGTCGGTGTTGGACCGCACCGCGACGGCCATGGGCAGTCGCCTGCTGCGCGAGTGGCTCATCAGACCGCTTCTCGATCGTGGTGCCATTCACGCTCGCCTCGAAGCGGTCGGCGAGTTGAAAGACCGGATTCAACAACGCGTGTCGCTCAGGACCACGCTCCGTGATGTGCAAGATATCGCCCGTCTGGGCAGCCGCGTGACGCTCGGCGTCGCAGGACCTCGAGAACTGCTCGCGTTGAAACAGTCCGTGAGCGCCCTTCCTGAATTACGGTCCCACCTCAAGCCGTTCGGCGCCTCGTTACTGGTCGACGTCCAGGAGTCGTGGGACGATTGCCGTGACGTGCATGACATGGTTGAACAAGCCGTCAAACCGGACGCGCCGATGGCACTCCGAGACGGTGGCGTGATTCGAGAAGGGTACCATGCCGGGGTTGATGAACTACGCAAGGCAAGCACGGAAGGCAAGGGCTGGATCGCTTCACTGGAGGCCAAAGAGCGTGAGCGAACGGGAATCGACTCGTTGAAGGTTCGCTACAATCAGGTGTTCGGCTATTACATCGAAATTACCAAGACACATCTGTCCCGCATCCCGCCCGACTACATCCGCAAGCAGACGCTGGTCAATGCCGAACGATTCATGACGCCGGAGCTGAAAGAACTGGAAGAACGTGTCTCGGGTGCTGAAATAAAGCTGCTGGCGCTCGAACAGGAACTGTTCGAGCAGTTACGTTTGCGCTTGGCACACGAGGTGCCTCGTCTTCAGGCGATGGCCCAGACCGTCGCGTTACTCGACGTCCTCGCCGGTCTGGCCGAGACCGCCGCCTTACATCGCTATGTCAAACCCCTCGTCGATGAAAGCAGCACGATCCTCATTCGAGAAGGTCGACACCCTGTCGTGGAACAACTCAGCAGTGACCGGACCTTCATACCGAACGACACCGTCCTCGATTGTGAGAGCAACCGGCTTGTGATCCTAACCGGACCCAATATGGCGGGGAAAAGCACCTACCTCCGTCAGATCGCGTTGATCGTGTTGTTGGCGCAAATCGGGAGCTTCGTGCCGGCAGCCGAGGCCCGCATCGGATTGGTCGATCGGATTTTCACACGTGTGGGAGCTTCGGACAACTTGGCCGCCGGACAGAGCACCTTCATGGTGGAGATGATCGAATCGGCTCACATTTTAAATAGCGCGACTTCTCGCAGTCTGATTCTCCTGGATGAGATCGGTCGAGGGACCAGCACATACGATGGCCTGAGCATCGCCTGGGCCATTGCGGAACATATCCAAGACCGTCGGCACTTAGGAGCCAGGACATTGTTCGCCACGCACTATCACGAGATGACGCAGCTGGAAGGGTTACGCGAGGGGATCAGAAACTATTGTGTGGCAGTCCAGGAGCGGGATGGAGACGTGGTCTTCTTGCGTAAAATTGTGCCTGGCGGTGCAGACCGCAGTTACGGCATTCACGTCGCGAAACTGGCCGGACTCCCTCAAGTTGTAATCGCGAGGGCGCAACAAGTTCTGGCCCAGTTGGAACAACCGGATGCCATCATCGACGACAGATCATCGACTTCGGAGGAAGAATCGCCACGTGCCTCACTCCCCCATCCACATCCGATCATCGAAGAAATGAAACAGATCGACCTCTTCTCCATGACTCCGCTCGATGCGCTCAATCGTCTCGCTGACCTACAGCGCCGGATCGGTCCAACCGACCAAGACGATCGCGGAAAATAAAAAGGGCGGCATCTCCTTTCGGACATGCCGCCCTTACAAACATGACTGACTCAGATCAGTGGGCTGCGCTCTTAGCGCCCGTGTTGTACTGCGCGGTCCAGGGTATTAGCCCGGCAAGCGGTTTCCCACCTGGGAGCAACACATCATACTGCATAGGTAAAGCGTCCCCATTAGGAGACTTCGGTGAGGTGTTGAGTCCTTGCTTTGCCGCTGCACAGCCAGCTTCAACTTCGCTCTTCCCCGCGCACTCCTTCAAGCGCAGACCTGAGATGCTGAGCGGCTTTCCCATGGAACCGGCCACTTCAGGAAGCTTCTTGACCGAGGAAATGACACGATGGTTCTGCTCCGGTTCTGTCGCAGTAAACTCGATCAGGTCGGTCGTGCTGGATGGAGGCACTTCCTTCGCGGCAGCCGGACCTGCATGCGGACGCGCCATCTTCTTCAACTCTTCCCAGGCTCCTTTGTCGGCGTAGAACTTCAGGGTCTTGCCCGGGTGAATCTTCTGCCACCAGAGACCGCTCTCGGCATTCCCGCCGAACACAGCCACGTTAATCCAGACCGCCTCATCGTAGGGATCAAGCACGATCACCCGCCCCTGTATGGTAGTCGGTTTGCTCATATCACCCCACTCGAAACGCTCCTGGAATGATTCGATTGCCAATGCAGTAGAGGCTGTGGAGACTACCAGCGCCACAGCAGCTGTAACGGCCCAGCCTTTTGCATGAAACTTCATGTGCGCGTCCTCCTTAACAGGACATGAAAGAATTAAAACTGGTTCTGGTTAAGGTTTATTCCTTAATAACCTTAAAGCCGGTGATCGTCCGACCATCCAAGCTCACTTCCATGGCGACGAGTTCCTGGGAAGCCTTGATGATCTGATCCATGAGAGCTTTATCCTTCACCGCCAACCGGACGGTCGTCGCGGCGTGATACCACCCGGAATAGGGGTTGTTCTTATCGGTCCCACCGACAAAACCCCAGCCACAGCAACTGAACAATGGGTCGGGCGGCTTCACGTCGAGATCGGAAGACGAGCGGCCATTCGGGGTTCCTGAGCCAGGCTCACCGGCATTCCAATATTGAATGCCAAATAGCAACTCTCCATCCGGATTGTCGGCCCACTGTGACCATACCCGGCCCTTGAGAGTCTTGGTGATTTCACCCTTCATAGGCTTCCCACCTGCAATGTTGTCAGTTGGACCAGTCGGTCCAGCTGCAGGAGGAGCGGCAGGGTCGGCAACTGCGAAATCAGCCGTGAGTAAAGCAACTGCGGAAAATACTGCCATGGCGGCGATAAGTATGGCCTTTGGCATACCTAGTCCCTCCTTCATAAAAATATCAACCACAATAACCGATGAAAACCTAATTCAAGAACTAAAAAGTTGAGTCAAGAAACGTAGATATTCCAATCTCTTTTCTTATTCTATTTCGCTTCAGATCGATCTTAGTCATTCATAATCTGAATTTTTTGCCATGGTACTGAAACCCTGAAACTGTGTCAAGAATTTGTTTGCCCTGTGGATAGCTGAAAGCACGATGGGAAATATATTGAGTAATCAACAAATTATCATCGATCGCGTCGATACTTTTTCACTCACTTTTGAGTGCGCGCTGAGTCTCTATTAAAACACTCTCATCTATAGGATTGCAGGCTGCGCGGAGCGAGGGGCCCGAGCCCGGTGATCGCGAGGGAGTCCAGCCCAAAAAACTGGCGCCCCACATGAAAGACCTGCTCTTCATTCACATGGTCGATATGAGCCAGCATATCTCCCAATGACACATGCCGGGCATGCGTCAGTTCATCCTTCGCCAACTTGTTCATGCGACTGTGCGAACTTTCCAGGCTCAGCATCAAGCTGCCTTTCATTTGGATCTTGGCCCGTTCAAGCTCTTGCTGCTCGATGCCCTTGATGCCGATCTGCCGTACCGCTCGACACACGAGGTCCACGACGCGATCCACTTCCTTCGGCCTCGTCGCCGCATACACAGTAATCATGCCGCCATCCGAATAACCGGATAAGAAGGAGTAAATTGAATACACGAGACCTCGCTTCTCCCTGACTTCTTGAAATAATCGCGAACTCACACTGCCGCCCAACACACTGTTGAGTGCATACAACGCATAGCGATCCTGATGCCCAGCAGCAACACCTTTGAGTCCGAGACAGAGATGCACCTGTTCCAACCGTTTTTTCTTCAGCAACACACCGCCCTGCATCTCAGGAGGACGACGCCCATTGGTCTGGACCGCCATTGCAGTCCGACCCTTGCCAAAGTATCGCGCGACCATCAAATCAAGATGGGCCTGATCGAAGTTCCCGGCGATTGCAATGATAGTCTGCTTTGGATCGTAGTGCGTCTCGATATAGTTCAGTAAATCCTGACGTCGCAGCTCTTTGATCGTCTTTTCTCGACCTAGAATAGAGCGTCCAAGCGGATGACGCCCCAGCACTCGGCCCATGTGAAGCTCTTGTACGAGATCTTCAGGATCGTCCTGGACCATGCGAATTTCTTCCAGGACGACCTGCTTTTCTTTTTCGATTTCTTTGGGCGCGAAGCGGGAGTAGTGAAACAGATCCGAGAGGAGTTCGAGCGCGCGCTCCAGTTGCTGATCCAGCACCTTCACGTAATAGGTCGTCGTCTCGCGCGAGGTGAAGGCATTCATCTCACCGCCGAGCGCGTCTATTTCACGAGAAATTTCAGCAGAGGAACGCTTCCGCGTTCCCTTGAAGAGCATGTGCTCGATGAAGTGGGAGTAGCCCGCCTGAAAAGGCAGTTCGTCCCGTGATCCGGTGTTGACCCACACACCCACGGTGACCGACTTGAGCGTCGGCATCCGTTCGGCCACCACCCGCACCCCGTTGTCCAGAACGAGCTTGCGATACAAGACAGCTACCTGGCAGACGGGTCCTGCGCACCAGCCCCGGTTGGAGCCGGCATGGCTTCTTTTCGACTGAGACGGATCTTTCCTTGCCGATCCACTTCCAGGACCTTCACCAGAATTTGATCGCCTTCCTTCACTTCGTCGGACACAGCCTGGACTCGATGGTGCGCCAGCTGCGAGATATGCACCAGACCGTCGGTTCCCGGCAGGACCTCGACAAAGGCCCCGAAGTCCATGATCTTCCGGACTGTGCCCATATAGATCTTTCCGATCTCGACCTCTTCTGTAATCCGGCTGATCATTTCCTTGGCCTTCTCGGCTGAGGCTCCATCGACCGACGCGATCGTCACAGTTCCGCTGTCGTCGACATTGATCTTGACTCCGCAATCCGCAATGATGCCTCGGATGGTTTTGCCGCCCGGACCGATGATCTCGCGGATCTTGTCCTGCTTGACCTTCATCGTGAAGATCCTTGGCGCGTAGGCCGACAGCGTGGTCCTTGGCGCTGGGAGCGCCTTCTCCATGCAACTTAAAATGTGCAAACGGCCGGCTTTGGCCTGTTCCAAAGCCTTCTGCATCAAGGCCGATGTAATGCCGCCGATCTTGATATCCATCTGTAACGCTGTCACGCCTTGTTTGGTGCCACAGACCTTGAAGTCCATGTCACCCAGGTGATCCTCCAGCCCGAGAATATCGGAAAGGATCATGACCCGATCGCCTTCCTTGATCAATCCCATCGCGATCCCAGCCACGGCTTCTCTGATCGGTACACCGGCGTCCATCATGGCCAGACTGCCGCCACAGACGGTCGCCATTGAAGAGGATCCGTTGGATTCGAGGATGTCGGACACGATGCGGAGCGTGTAGGGGAACGCTTCCTTGCTGGGCACCACCGGGGCCAATGCCCGCTCCGCCAATGCGCCATGGCCGACTTCCCGGCGTCCCGGTGAGCGAAGCGGCCGCGCTTCGCCGACACTGAACGGCGGAAAATTGTAATGGAGCATGAACGTTCTCATGTACTCCCCTTCCAATGCATCGATCCGCTGCTCGTCGTCAGTCGTCCCTAACGTGACCACTGCCAAACTTTGAGTCTCACCCCTGGTGAAAATCGCGGAGCCGTGTGTCCGTGGCAGCGCGCTCACTTCGCACGTGATCGGACGAATGTCAGCCGGACCACGTCCATCCGCTCGGGACCCTTTCTCCAGGATCATGTTCCGAACTTCCGTATATTCCAGCTCATGGAACACCAATTTGACGTGCCGCTCACGATTCGAGTCGTCCGCGCTCTTGAGTTTTTGAACCGCGTCTTCCTTGACTGCATCCAACCGCTCCTGCCTGGCCGCTTTGTTCGGAATCATGATGGCCTCGCGAATCCCTTGCGCCACCAAGGCCTTCACTTGAGCGGCAAGCGCGGCGTCGATCTGCTCCTTCGCCACCTTTCGCTTAGGCTTGCCGGCGGCGGCTTGCAGTTCACGAATCTTGGCCACAATCTTCTTGATTTCGGCATGGGCGAGTTCGATTGCCTCAAGCATCACGGCCTCAGACAGTTCGTTCGCCCCGGCTTCGACCATCATGACCGCATCCGCAGTCCCCGCCACAACGAGCTGCAATTCGCTCTTCGCCACCGACTCAAGGTCCGGGTTGACGACGAGCTTTCCATCCAGCCGACCGATCCTCACACCCGCTATAGGATTGTCGAACGGAATGTTCGAGATCGTCAGAGCGGCAGAGGAGGCGATAATCGCAAGGATGTCGGACGAGCCGGTCTGATCGGCGGAGAGGACTGAGGCAATAACCTGAGTCTCGAAATAATAGCCCTCTGGAAAGAGCGGACGGAGCGGGCGATCGATCAGCCGGCTGGTCAGCACGGCCTTCTCTGACGGCCGCGCTTCCCGCTTGAAGTACCCGCCTGGAATCTTCCCGGCTGCGAAGGACTTTTCCTGATAATCGACCGTGAGAGGAAGAAAATCGACACCCGACTTGGCAACCTGTGACGCGACGGCTGTCGCCAACACAACGGTGTCGCCGTACGAGGCCCAAATCGAGCCGTCTGCTTGTCGTGCCACGCGACCAGTTTCAAGTCGCAGGGTGCGCCCAGCAATCTCTATTTCAACTGTGTGTACCATCTGGGTCTCCTCTGGTTAGGCCCCACAGATGCCCACAGAGATGCGCTCGAGTCCGAGCGTATCTCAGTGTTCACCTGTGCGACTGACAACTGCCCGCTGCTGTACCCCCTGGCACAACAGCACGATGAGAGACTATTTTCTGATACCTAATCGTTCGATCACCGCACGATAGCGCGTATCGCTCACGCCTCGAAGATAGTCGAGTAAACGCCGGCGGCGGCCGACCAAGAGCAGCAAGCCGCGCCGCGAGTGGTGATCCTTCTTGTGGAGCTTGAAATGCTCCGTCAAATACGTGATCCGATCGGTCAATACCGCGATCTGGACTTCCGGTGAGCCGGAATCCGTCTCATGTTGACGATACTGCTTGATTAACTCGGCCTTTGCTTCTTTGAGTAATGCCATGGCTCGTTCCTTCCCATACCTTTCCTTACATCTCCAACGCTTTATCAGACATCCTGATCGATCAACACCTTCTCAACCTTGAGTGCATCTCCCGAATTGTCGGAACACTTCCCGATTGCCACCAGACATCCGTCGGTATCGTGAATACGAACCGGCCTGTGCAACCTGTGTTCAGCATCGGTCTCCCCCTCCCAACGGAGAATCTTCGATGTAGGCACAGGAGCCCCGTGTCGCACCCGATCGGCGGTCTGTTCGTCCACCACCGCAATTCCCAGTCGGTCCAACGCGCAATCCATCGATACCAGTTCGTCTCCGAATCGGCCAAGAGCATGACGGGTGGCCACTTCCTCCACTGTCAGAGCCTGGTCGATTGTCAATGGGCCTACTCGCCTTCGCTCCAACGCCAGCATGTGGCCGCCGACGCCCAGCGCTTCTCCTATGTCGGCACAGAGCGTCCGCACATAGGTCCCTTTCGAACAGACGATGCGCAATGTCACATCCCGGCCCTGTATCGTCTCCACCACGAGGGTATGGATGACAATCTTTCGGGCATCCCGCGCAATCGTTTTCCCAGCCCGGGCAGATTTATAGAGAGGAACTCCCGCGATCTTCACCGCCGAATACATTGGAGGAACCTGCTCAATCGGCCCATGAAATCGACCGACCACCTCATGAATCGCTTCCGACGTCACAGAGTCGGTCGGATGGCGCGCCAGGACTGTTCCGGTCGCATCCTGTGTATCGGTGCTTTCGCCGAGACGCAGCACGGCGCGATATTCTTTATCCCACTCGACAAGGTATTCAGCAATGCGGGTTCCCCGCCCGATCAATAGGGGCAACACCCCCGTCGCGGCAGGATCGAGTGTCCCGGCGTGGCCGACCTTGACTCCACCAAGAAGATGCCGCACCTTCGCCACGACATCGTGGGACGTCCAGCCTGCTTCCTTCTTGATGACCAACAGGCCGTCGACGAGGGTACAGCTCTGCGCAAGATCCATCAGCATGTCCTCGTTACTACAAACTCGTTTTCTCTTCGGACGAGCCGCCTTCGGCCTCCGTCTTCACATGGAGCTCGTTCAGCAGCTTCAAGACCCGATCGCCTCTCGGTCCGCTGATATCCTTGGCAAAGACAACCTCCGGCAGATACCGAAGGGAGAGCCGACGGCCCAATTCACCACGCACGAACCCGTTGGCTTGAGCCAGCCCGGCGAAGACGTTCCGCTCTTCTTCTTCCGTACCCATGGTCGTCACGAACACACGGGCAATCCGCAGGTCGCTGGTCAACTTCACGTCAGTCACCGTCACAGATTGCACGCGCGGGTCTTTGATCTTCCGCATGAGGATATCGGCCACTTCCATACGGATTTGGTCGGCCACACGATCGGCCCGATGATATCCGGTCTTGGCCACCGCGCACTCCACCTAGCAGGATGCTGAAAAAGTCCGTTCGCCTCTTCCCTTGCTGCGGCCTTGCCTGCGGAACGGCGCGTCTCGGCGCGCCGGGGTTGGGAGGGTGAGATGTCTGGCCATTTTGAGCACCCTACTGGGCATATCGCCGTCACAACAATTCCACTCGAGACTGGACAATTTCCACCGTGGGAACGCTCCGAATCAAGTTCAGCGCCTGGTCGCACACTTGGTTAACATAGCGCCCTTCGTTGGCCACGCAGGCCATCCCCAATACAGCCTTCTGCCACAGATCCTGTCCATCGACCTCAGCTACGGAGAGATTGAACTTCTCACGTAATCGATCTTTAAGACTCAACAGCACCTGTCGCTTGTCCTTTAACGACTGACTCTCCGGGATGAACAATTCAACCGTACAGAGTCCCACGATGATACCCACAGGACAGACTCACGCCTCAGAGCTTTGCGGCGATCTTGTCCACCGCATACGCTTCGATGATATCCCCGGCCTTGATATCGTTGAAATTCTCGACGCTGATTCCACATTCATAGCCTTGCTGCACTTCACGAACATCGTCCTTAAAGCGGCGTAATGATCCGAGCTTTCCTTCGTAGACCACCACGTTGTCGCGAAGCACCCGAACTCCGACAGCGGCGCGGGTAATCGTGCCGTCCACTACATACGACCCCGCAATGACACCGGCCTTGGACACCGTAAAGACCTGTCGTACCTCAGCCCGCCCCAACATCCGCTCTTTGAGTGTCGGCTCAAGCAGTCCTTCCATCGCCGCTTTAATCTCGGCCAGCGCATCGTAAATAATCGTGTACAGACGGATGTCGACCCCTTGCTTTTCCGCCAGCGCGGCAGCCTTCGGCTCCGGTCTGACATTGAACCCGACAACAATGGCATTCGACGCGGCAGCCAGCAACACATCGGATTCCGTGATCCCACCGACGCCGCTATGGATAACACGCAGCTTGACCGCATCGGTGGCAAGCTTTTCGACGCCCGCCGTCAGCGCTTCAGCCGACCCCTGCACATCGGACTTGATCACCAGTACCAGCTCCTTGACCGATCCTTCCTTAATCTTGGCAAACAAATCGTCCAGCGTGACCTTCGCCGATCCTGACAAATCAGCCGTTCGTTGCTTGCGTGCGCGATCCTCCGCAATCTCGCGCGCGATCCGCTCGTCCTTGACGACCTGAAAGACATCGCCGGCAGACGGCACACCCGGAAGCCCCGCCACTTCGACAGGAATAGAAGGACCGGCTTCTTGAACCTTTGCTCCGGTATGCGTGATCAGCGCGCGAACCTTTCCGCTGAAAATCCCGACGACGAATACGTCGCCGACTCGAAGCGTCCCGCTCTGAACCAGCACCGTCGCCACCGGACCACGCCCTCGCTCCAGCTTGGCTTCCACCACAACACCCTTCGCCAACCGGTGCGGATCGGCCTTGAGTTCCAGCACTTCCGATTGCAGGAGAATCATCTCCAGCAAGGTGTCCAGGCCGGTCTTCTCTTTGGCCGAGACTTCGACCATAATCGTGTCACCACCCCAGGACTCGGAGATGAGTCCATGTTCGGACAAGGCGTTTTTCACGCGATCCGAATTGGCGCCGGGCTTGTCGATCTTGTTGATGGCCACAATAATCTGCACGGACGCGGCTTTGGCGTGATTGATCGCCTCGATCGTTTGCGGCATCACTCCATCGTCTGCCGCAACGACCAGGATGACGATATCGGTGATCCTGGCGCCGCGGCCCCGCATGGCCGTGAAGGCTTCGTGGCCCGGCGTGTCCAGAAACGTGACCTGTTTACCGCGTACCGTGACCGTGTATGCGCCGATATGTTGCGTAATCCCACCCGCCTCACCTTCCGCCACCTTCGTTTGCCTGATGGCATCAAGCAGCGAGGTCTTTCCGTGATCGACATGGCCCATGATCGTGACAACCGGCGGCCGCGGCTCGAGCTGGAGATCCTCATCCGTCTGCACGACGGAATCCAGCAACTCTTCTCCCGCCTTATCCGTCGATACATCGAGCTTGATCCCGCCCTCCTCCGCAATCATCACGGCTGCATCAACGTGCATGGTCTGATTGAACGTGAGCATCTGGCCCATATCCATCAGCTTGCGCATGATATCGGCCGGACGCTGGCCGATCAGTTCGGCAAACTCTTTCACGGTCATACCGGGGGTCGTGCATCAGTCAGCTCATCATCCGTGAACTCAAAGGGGGGAAGTGAATGAGGAAGTCTGTCGTCAACAAGTTCAAGCGTGTGTTCGAGGAAGAGCGTAGGCAGATCCTCTACAATGATCGAATCCTGCGCCCCGATTTCAACGTGAACGACGACGATCGGCCGGACGAGGTGGATCAGGCCGCCACCGATGCCGAGCAGGCCATGCGGATGCGTCTGCGCAACCGCGAGCTCCTCTACATCAAGAAGATCGATCAGGCCCTCACGCGCATCGAGGAGGGCACCTTCGGTGAGTGCAACTCCTGCGGGGAAGACATCGAGCTTCGCCGGCTCGAGGCCCGGCCTACGGCTACGCTCTGCGTA